>NZ_VOPZ01000013.1 GCF_010470665.1 Desulfovibrio sp. JC022
CGAACATAGTCATAGCCGGACAGCCCGAAGGCGTGGTAAAGCAAACTTGTGGACATGGCGGTTCATCCTCCCGATGGTTGGTGGTACTTCCACCGGTTGGACGCCATGTCCTATTTTTTGTCAAAAGTATCCTTGAGCCGGATGAACCTTTCTTTATCTCAAGGGATAACCATTTCACGTTGATTTGAAATTTCAATCCATGAGGTTTTCATGAGTTCAAGACTTAAGAAAAAGATATTACCTTCCCTTCTGGCTGCTGCTGTTTTGCTTGGTGCCGGAGGAAATGTTTTTGCTGCATCCGCCCCAAAAAAAGATTCATTTGAATCATGGCTGGAGAAATACGGAGCTTGGGATATTCTGGAACAAAACTATTCCCAGACCGGCGACACACCGGAACTTATCCTTAAACGGGCCGAGACAGCTTTTAATCTTGGCCGCTACTCAGCATGCCTTGAGACCTTGCAATCAACGCCTGCTTTTACTGATAAGACTCAAGAAATCACCCGGCTTTGGCTGGGGGGTAAATGTCAGCGCGCTCTTGGTAATCCTGTTAAAGGAGTTATCTGGTTCAGTCAGGCTGCTCGTTTGATGGACCAGTCCACAATGGAATCCAAATTCAAGAAAGATCCATACCTTAAAAGCATCTGGTTCGATGTCTGGCGTTCCCTTTACTGGGGGTTTCGGGTGACACCTGAATCAGCCCGTGAGTCCCGGAAAATGCTTCTTGAGCAAACATTTGGTCAGGCGGAAAAAGTATGGCCTACAACCTATTTCATTCTCAATAGCAAAAGTAAGCTGGCAGGATTGAACAGCACATCAGAGATTGTTCCTGTTGTAAGCAATTCTACTGCTGTAAACGATGACGACCGTGTGATCATCGCCCAGTCTTTGGCGGCAGCCAGTATTGGCGCATGGGAAAAATCCGATCGCGCTTTGGATTCTATTTCCAATTCAACTGTTCAGACTTTCTGGAAGTCAGTTAATCAGCATTTGGAAACTGGCAAATCCCCGGAATCTACATCTATATATAATGATGGGAATCTGGTTCGTCCGTCTTCGTTTTTCAGGGCTGGAGTTATGGAGCCTGCTATTGTCTCCCCTGCCCTTTGGCAATTAAGCGCCCCAAGCTCTCCAGCATGGAATGTATTCCGTAAAAAGATCATGGAAATGGAGCCGCAAGAAGCACTGGAGACCATCGATCGCGAAACTGGATCACTCCTTCTTTCCAGCGAACTGGTTAATGCGCTGCAAAATTACCGTCTCGCATTTGCTTTTCTGACCGGAGATATGGAGCTTGCCAAGAATGTCCTGAAACGTTTGGATAAAGATACCCTGCCCATGAGTCTAAGAATTGCCAGCGGAATCGCCTTTAAATTGCCGTTATCCAGAGTGCTTAGCACGGCTGATTACGGAAAAAATGGGTATTTATATATCATTTCAGGGCTTAGCGAGGCTGCTGGAATTGATTATTTCAACGAAATCAATACCTCGTTCTGGGAGCCTGTTTCCAAAAAATCACTTAACCCGACCATCAATGCAAATCCGTTGGATAGACTGCTCGTCTTCGCTGATCTGGCAAAGCAGGCAGCCAAGCAGCAGAATTCCAAGATTGCACGTCGTTGCGCATTTCTTTTCCCCAAGTCCAGGCTTGGAGCCGAAAGCTTTATTTACCTAGCGGATAAGGCAGCCCAAAACAGGGATTTCAAACTCTCAGCTTACTACCTGAAACGGGTTAATCAAGACAAATTCGGACCTGAATTGCGTCTCAAATGGCTGACTGCCGCAGTTGCTTATGATCTCGCTGTCGGCAAAGACGACAAGGCCATGAAAGCTTATAATGAAATTCTCGAATCCGGCGGCACCCTCCCTGCGGAAAAAGAATTAAAGCTGGCTCTTATGATTCAGCAGAAAGGCGATTTGAAAAAAGCTCAAGCAATACTTGAAAGAATTTGGTCTGATCGTGATCAATTGGAAAATGACGAACTGCGCGCGGAAGTACTTTTCTGGATTGCTGAAGGTGAACACGCCATGGGTAAAAAGGAAAAGGCCCTCAAGCATTACCTTGAATTAGCATGGGAATTCCCGGAGCAGAATATCTGGGCAGTGACTGCCATGTATCGTGCTTCCATGATTTATGAGCATAAAGGTCAATTCGAAACTGCCAAGCGATTCCTGAAAACAGTCGTCAAGCGCGCTGACCGCAAGGCCCAGAAGGAAGCGGCAAAAGCACGGCTTAATGCCATTGACACCAAGCTGGCCAAGGTCGGAGCCGGAAAAGAAGTAAGTTTTCCGTTTTAAAAATTTAAGCCCTGAATCATATGATTCAGGGCTTAAATTTTTTTAACTCAACAATTTCAAAACACTTCCCGCCATGGTGGTGACGGCAGTTCTGATAGTCGGTTCCGGCGGTGGATAAAATTTACTGTTGTGAATAGATGGCGGATTGATTCCATTTTCATGAAACAAGGCCATTTCTTTGGCTGATGTTGCCCCGGTAAAAAACATGCAGGATGGAATTTCTTTACCACCTGCTGAACGGAACAATGAAAAATCCTCACTGACCATGACCATTTCGGCATCATGTACTTTATCTTCACCAAGAAGTTCGCTGGCTGCTTTGCGGATTATCTCAGTCAATCCACTATCATTTGTTGTGGCCGGTAAGTGACTGTCGTCATCAAATTCCACAATAGGCAAAAGCTCTTCGGGTATTCCCATGGACAAAGCTTCATATTTGCAAATTCTTTTGATGGACTTCAAAATATGGTCATGGGTTTCAGAATCAGCAAATCTAAAAGTTACCTCCATGACCACTTCTGAGGGAATGATATTGGCCCGCGTCCCGCCATGAATAGAACCAACAGTTACAACCCCAGGGGTCAGCGGACTGAGTTCACGGCTGACAATTGCCTGAAGTGAAGTGACAATCCGGGCTGCAAGAACGACAGGGTCCTTGCATTCATGCGGTATGGCACCATGCCCCCCTACCCCACGCAAGGTAATTTTCAGCTGAGAGGTTCCAGCCATGATCGGACCGGGTTTGACCATGATGTTTCCAGCTTCAATCTGAGGGATAACATGGGTGGCAAGACAATAATCCGGATAACCGAACTGCTCAAAAAGTCCTTGCTTAATCATTGCCCTTGCGCCGCCCCCGACTTCTTCGGCAGGCTGACCGACAAATAGAATTTTTCCTTGCCAGTTGTTTTTGGATTTGAAAAGCATGCGGGCAGTCCCTATGAGGGTGGTCATATGAATATCATGACCGCAGGCATGCATCACCCCAGTTTCATTGCCGTAATTATCTATGGCAATGACCGCGCTGGCATAATCAAGCCCGGTTTCTTCAATGATGGGCAGTGCGTCCATGTCACCGCGGACCATCACGGTGGGACCGTCTCCGTTTTCGAGAACACCGACAACACCGTAGCCGCCAAAATTGCGGGTTACAGAAATTCCGCATGCTTCCAATTGATCAGCGATCAACTTAGACGACTTTTCTTCCTGATGGGAAAGTTCGGGATTTGCGTGCAAATGTTTGTAGATCCCGACCAGATCGTCCAGTTCAGCCTGAACCAGTTTATTCAAATCCATTTGGATTCCTTGGCGGCTTAGGATTCTTTTTCTTTATTGCCGCTGCGTGCGGAAAATTCAGTATGCGCTCTGCGTTTAGCATCATCGAGAATGGGGTGGAGAAGCCCAACAATGTTGCGAACATCAAGATTTTCAGCTTCTTTGGAACAGAGCAGAACATCCAGAGCTTCCAGACCATGGAAAATGTAATCTACACTTTTTTTGATATCACTCATCTATAAAACTCCTTTAAATGAAATTCTCTTTATTTACAGGTGGATTGTATTGCCTGTAATCTGCGATGTCTATGAAAATAATCGTTGTTTATCAGTTACCCGTTGGTTGCCAATTGGTTAATTAATAGACAAACTTACCATATTTAGTTTTAAAACAATCACTTCGCATATAAACACATTGGAAAATAAGCTGCAAGATGTCATCTAACATACGTCAGAATATTCAACTTATAGTTGCGTTTATCACAATTATCTGGCTGCAAGAGAGCTTAACCCTGATATTTTTGTGGTTTCCAGAGGGTCTGACCCTGCCATTGAAAAACACATGCATAAGCTTTTGTAACCGCCTACTTTTTCAAAGCACTCCGCACTGACACCTTCCGCCTACGCTTCCATTTTCGAAATTCCGCCGGAGTCATCTCCAAGCCGCCATTAGCCCATATTCCAATTCGATCTTTTTTGGCCAGTTCTTCAGCTTCTTTTAATTCCGGGTAATGCATTTGGGTATCTGCATAATAAGCAACAATGCAGTATCCCCGGCGCACCAACTCATAATTCAGCATTTCCCCTTTTCGCCAGACATAACCAAGCACCCGCTTGTAACGGTCTTGCGTGCGGTGATCATATTCAATGTAAGCACTCCCTTTGCGTAACCATTGGTCAGTAAATTCCCGCGCTTCTTGTCCGAATTCCTGTTTGTACTCCGGGCAATCCACAGAGATCAGACGAATATCAATATCCAGACCACGCAGCATTACTGAGAAGGAATCGCCATCTTTTGGGCGCAGATATTGGAATTGTTCGGCGCGGGCATAATAGACAGAGGCAATCAGAATTACAAACGCTGTCAGAAAGAAGATTAGGGCTTTTTTCATTGTAGATCTCCACTATTGCGCATGTTCGATATTTATCAATGTTACGCTCAAAAATATCTACAAAACTATTTACACTTTGACAACTGAGACTTAAGAAAATTTGCGAGAGTTATCTAGATAAGGGTTTTGAGAAAACGCAAAAAGGGCTGAAACTTTCGTTTCAGCCCTTTCTCTGTTGCATGGTGCCGAGGGGGGGATTCGAACCCCCACGGAATCTCTTCCACTGCCCCCTCAAGACAGCGTGTCTACCAGTTCCACCACCTCGGCAAGAGGTGCACAACGTTTCTGTGAACGTCGTGTGAAGAAGTGTTTACGTAAATCCGGGACCCTTGGCAAGATGTTTTTTCTAATAATTCCAAAAAAAATTTAGACTCTCATTTTATCAATAAATTCAATATCTAACTATTGGATTTAATAATCAAATGCAGCAAAATTACATCAAATTTTTCATTAAATTTATACGCATTCCTACACAGTACAAATTTAGCGCAAAACCTCGCCCTATCACATTCTAATCTTTAGCCGACTAAAACATATGCAATATGACCTAAAAAGCGATTCTGAGCCAAATCTGAAAGTGATATTTTTGCTGACCAATTATATTTTTAAACTGGAGTCATTGGTAACCATCTCCATATGCAAAAGAGAAAACGGCTTACCCTGTCCGCCCAAAGCGGATATGCCAACAATACGAAAACCTAAGTAAGAAAGTCATGAGTCGCCCGGACAGATCTTTCCTACAGTTCGATCAGTTCTTCATAGTCGCTTATGTTAACTTTGCAAATAATCATATTTGATCCAGATACGCAAAAAGGGCTGAAGCTTTCGCTTCAACCCTTCTTTAGTTGCATGGTGCCGAGGGGGGGATTCGAACCCCCACGGAATCTCTTCCACTGCCCCCTCAAGACAGCGTGTCTACCAGTTCCACCACCTCGGCAAGAGGTGTACAACGCGTTTCCGCGTCGTGTGAAGAAGTGTTTACGTAAATCTGATGCCCTTGGCAAGATGTTTTTTGCAATAATCTAAATTAATTTAAGCATTCAAAAAAACAAGGAATATCAGTTTGCTATTATCTTGTTAACGCAGGCTTAAGGACGAAATATTCCTTTAGCTGGTGAGTATTTTAATTGATAGCTAAGTCTGGCTGAATATTTATTTGCAATAAAGTCGAAAAAATTATTTCGCTGCATTTTTTTAAATGCCCTTTCCATCTTATTTATTAAATATTGATCTGTTCCTTTTGAAATAGCTATGAAGCTGGGGGCTTCTTTAAAAATAAATGCGACTTCAAAAAAATCAATGGGACATCCAGATTCTTCAACCCATTGTGGGAATTCAATATCCGAGCCGATAAGTAATGGAAAACGACCAGCCAGCATTTTTTTTACAGAATGCATGTGGGAATTGGCCTTATCAACGGTAATCCCTTCTTTTTCAAAATATATAGTTCGCCAGTCCTCTCTAAGTCCCCCAACTACTAATCCTTGTCTCCTTATATCATCAATGTTGGAGACTTTAACCCCACTAAATTTCTTTTTATAAACAGCATGATTGCGTGTAACTAATGGTCCCAAAAAGTGAAAGCCTTCGCTTTTACGTTTTTTGGTTTGTCCAGCAGAAAATATAATCACGTTGGGATTATTCAACGCGGTCTTATACGCCCTAGCCCATGGCTGAATTTCAATTTTCGTATTACTTTCAATATGGCTTAGTAGTTCATTAACTATATCATATGAAATTCCAGTTGCCTCACCATCCTCTATATAAGTTGTGGGAGACTCAAGATTAGTTAAAACTATTACTTTCGCGCTAACAGTAAAGGTAGTTAAATTTAAAAAAACAAATATAAAAAATATTACTTTTATAATTTTCATTATTCGACCAAGTGTATTTCATCATTAGAAAGTTACCTTCAACGTTAGTGTAACAGTAAGTTAAATTCAACAAAAAAGAAATTGCACAAAACGCAAAAAAGGGCTGAAGCTTTCGCTTCAACCCTTTCTCAGTTGCATGGTGCCGAGGGGGGGATTCGAACCCCCACGGAATCTCTTCCACTGCCCCCTCAAGACAGCGTGTCTACCAGTTCCACCACCTCGGCATGAGGTGTCGTTCTAAGAACGTTTCGTTGAGGAAATACTTAACGCTCTCAAAACATATTTGCAAGATGTTTTTGCAAATAATTGCTCGTAATATTTAGGTTTTTCATTTCGAAGCACCTACTTTTCAGATGGTGCCGAGGGGGGGATTCGAACCCCCACGGAATCTCTTCCACTGCCCCCTCAAGACAGCGTGTCTACCAGTTCCACCACCTCGGCTCTGAAATACGAGCTATATTTTAAAGAACTTCAGTGAAGTTTTAAAAAACTTACTATTTGGTCTCTTTCGCTTCTTTCGCCTTTGCGGGCTCTTCGAAAGTGACAGCAGACTTTTCTTCTATAGGAGTAATGATGGTGTCACCTTCAAGCATGACAGACTCATCAGCAATCCTGTTACCGGAGAGGTAGTTATAAGAGAGAGAAGTTACCAGAAAGACAGCTGCCAGAAATGCAGTGACCTTAACAAGAACTCCGCCTGCTCCGGTGCTACCGAAAACAGACCCACTTCCTCCGCCGAAGATTACGCCCATGTCTTCTTTACCGCTCTGTAAAAGAACGAAAACGATCAGAAAGACGCAAGCGATAATGTGTACAGTAATTACGAGCGTTTGCAAAGCTTTATTTCCTTTATTTTTTCACCTGGAATAAGGCAGATATTTAAGCCAGTGCGATCTGGCTGAAACTTTCCGCGTCCAAGCTCGCGCCTCCTACCAAGACTCCGTCCACATTGTCAAGTGCAATGATCTGGGCACAGTTGGCTGGTTTTACGCTTCCGCCGTACAAGATGCGGATTTCACTAGCTTTTTCAGGTAAAAGTTTTTTCAGCTTTTCTCTAACAAAGCCATGAGCTTCAACGATTTCACCTTCGCCGGCCACTTCACCGGTACCAATGGCCCACACAGGCTCATAGGCAACAACAACGGTTTCGGCTGCGAAGTCGGAAGCTACATTCTTTAAACCAGCTTCGAGCTGTTCGTCAATAACCTTCTGTACTTCCCCGGCTTTTCTTTCATCGATAGTTTCACCGATGCAAAGGATCATGGACAGACCGTTTTCAAGACCGAAAGCGACCTTTTCGCCTACCATTTCATCGGTTTCGCCCATGATGGCGCGGCGTTCGGAGTGACCAGCAAGTGCGTATACGCAGCCGACATCCTTAAGCATTGCGGGAGAAATTTCTCCGGTGAAAGCACCTTCAGCCTTAGGGTAAAGGTTTTCAGCGGAAAGATGGCAATCTGCATTTCCTTCCAGCACGGCACCTACGGTTTCCAGAGCGGTATAAGGAGCGGCAATCACAACTTCGCGGTCAGCGGGAAGTTTGCCTTCGATTTTTATAAGCAGATCCGCAGCAGTTGCTTTTGCTTCAGCGCGGGTTTTGTACATTTTCCAGTTAGCTGCCATTAATTTTTTCATTAGCTGTTCTCCTTGAGTGCTTTGAATGCGGGAAGTTCTTTACCTTCGAGGAATTCGAGGAAAGAACCGCCGCCGGTGGAGATAAAAGTGAACTTATCTTCAAGTTTGGCCTGATGCACAACTGCGTCGGTATCACCGCCGCCAACAATAGTGGTGGCGTCTTCAAGATCAGCCATAGCTTCGCAGACTTTAAGGGAGCCCTGTGCGAATGGCTCTTTCTCAAACAGTCCCATGGGACCGTTCCAAACGATGGTCTTGGACCTTTCGATCACTTCGCAGAATTTCTTTGCTGATTCAGGTCCGATGTCGAGCAGCATGCCGTCTTCAGGAACAGAATCACCGTCGCAAACACCCTGCGCGGTATCAATATCCTTACCCCATACAAAGTCAGTGGGAAGGTGCAAAGTGGTACCGGAACCGGCGGCTTTATCCATGATTTCCTTGGCAGTATCCACAAGGCTCGCTTCAACAAGAGATTTACCGACAGATTTGCCCTGCGCGAGCAGGAAGGTGTTGGCCATGGCTCCACCGATGATAAAATCATCAACTTTGCCGATCAGGTTGTTGAGGATGCCAAGCTTGGAGGACACCTTGGCACCGCCGGAAACTGCGATGTAAGGCTTGCGGGCATTTTTAAGTGCCTCGCCGAGGTATTCCCATTCCAGCTTAAGAAGGAAGCCGGCGCAGCAGTCATTAGCAGCGTAAGGAACGTCAACAACTGAAGCATTGGCACGGTGAGCCACGCCGAATGCGTCGTTAACATAAATATCAGCCAGAGCAGCGAGCTGTTTGCCGAAATCGCCACGCTCTTCAGGGGTCTTGGCCTGCTCTTCAGCGTGAAAACGCAGGTTTTCAAGCATCATGACCTGACCGGGCTTCAGCTCGGCAGCCATTTTTTCCACCTCGGAACCGATGCAGTCGGGAGCAAGGGGAACTTCCATTCCAAGGTATTCGCCAAGACGTTTGGCAGCGGGAGCAAGGCTCAGGGAGTCTACCCTTTTACCTTTAGGTTTTCCCAAGTGGGCCATGACGATAACCGAGGCACCCTTTTCAAGAGCATATTTAAAAGTAGGGACTGCGGCCTTGATGCGGTTGTCGTCAGTGATGGTTTCTCCGTCCAGAGGGACGTTGAAATCAACTCTCATCAGCAGTTTTTTGCCTGCAATGTCAAGTTGGTCAATGAAGCGCATGATCACTCCGTGGTTAAATCGGTTTGAGTTTACTGACTAAAAATTCAAGTCATACAGGAGGGCATCTTCCCTTGTATCCGGATAGTAATTCTTCCTTACCCCCACCTGCACAAAGCCGAGACTTTCATAAAGCCCGATGGCGGGTATGTTGGATTCCTTAACATCCAGAAGCCCTCTTTTCATATCCATCTCCCGGCACCTGCGCATAAGATCATGCATAAGTGCCCTGCCAATTCCCTTTCTCCTGAACTCCGGGTGTACCCCAAGATTAAGAACTTCCATTTCGTCCAGAACGATAGAATAAGCCAGATAGCCGATCAACATGCCCTGCTCTTCATATCCAAGGACGAAAAATGCTTTTTTTTCCAGCCCGAGCCGAAATTGTTCTTCAGTCCAATGGTATTCAAAGCAAAGAGACTCAAGTGCCCTGAGCTGAGTTATATGTTCAGGACCCAGATCGAAATTTTTTTGAGTACCAGAGGTGACTTCCGTGCTAATCATAAATAGGTTATCTACCTGTATGAGTGGAATGTGTGGGGTCACAATCAAAGTCAACGTGAACTTCATACACGCAATTTCTCTGAATTGAAAGAACACAATGTTCAAAAACGAAAAGAATTTGTTTAAAAGTGAAAAAAAAGTTCGTTCAAATCGAAGTTGTCGACCGGAACAACCGCCCCTTAACAAGTATGGACATTCAAGAAGTCCATCGTCAGTCACTGCGACATCGCTCGGTGATTATACTTGTCTATGACAATGAAGGAAAACTTTTTCTTCAAAAAAGAAACCCACGCCAAAAATTATATGCCGGACGCTGGGATGTTTCAGCAAACGCGCATGTGCGCACCGGTGAATCCAATGAAAAAGCAGCCCTGCGTGAACTTGAGCATGAGCTTGGTATCCGCAGTACCGGCCTGAAGCTGATTGAAGAGATCGAAGCATCATCCGAAACAGGTTACGAGTTCATCTCCCTTTACGTTCTGGATAAATTGAACACAATCCCTGAAATGAACAAGGATGAGGCTGATTCCGGATACTTTTACTCTGAAAGTGAACTGGACTGGTTGATCCGTGAATATCGCGAGCTACTGGTTCCATCTCTGGTATTCCTGCATGACCGGTCCCTGCTTTTTAAATTCAAATAAATTATTTTTCAGGCAGAATCAGTTTGTTCAGTGCTTCGTGAATGCGGGAGTTTGTGGCCAGAATCGCTGGTGAATACAAATTAAATTCATCTTGTCCGTATTCTGTAACGCATCCCCCGGCTTCTTTCACCAACAGCCAGCCGGCAGCCATATCCCATGGCTTGAGAGAATTTTCATAGTAGCCATCATACCTGCCGCAGGCCAGATAGGCGAGATCAAATGCAGCTGCTCCGGGACGCCGAACTCCCTGCGTTGCTACAAGCACTCTGCTCAAGGCATCGGTAATAAAATCAACATGCTCTTCGATGGCATAAGGAAATCCAGTGGCAATCAGGGATTCTTCAAGGGAATCACAATCCGATACATGGATAGGCTGAGCATTCATAAAAGCTCCACCGCCGCGCACGGCAGTGAATACTTCATTAAGTATAGGCAGGTTGACGATCCCCAGCACCACCTGTCCGTTCTCCCAAAGAGCTACGGAAGTGGCCACCATGGGCAATCCATGGGCAAAATTGGTGGTTCCGTCCAGAGGGTCAATAATCCATGTACGGTCAACAAGTTCAGCATCACCGGAAGTCTCTTCAGCCAGAAAAGATGATCCCGGTAGAATTTCTGCAAGTTTTGCTTTAAGAAATTTCTCAACCGCCAGATCGGTCTCTGTTACAAGATCAATGCGGCCTTTATGTTTGATTTTCTTAGGTTTGTTGTAGCTTTCCCTGATAATTTCACCGGCCTCAAGTACGGCCGCAGTAGCTTTTTTAAGTAGTGATTGCATATTTTTGATTAGATTCGCTACGCGATATAATGACAGGATTTCGCCTCGGCGGCCAAAGGGGAAATCCCCTTTGGAATCCTTATTAATTGAAATAAATATTAAGCTGATAGGGCTTTAATGATTAGTTAATATAAACTTTTTCGAAGCCCTTATCTTTCTGAAGACTTAATCCGGTTCCGCGCACAACTGTGGTCAGGGGGTCATTATCAATTATCACCTTGAGTGAACTCTCACGGCTAATCAACTGGTCCAGACCTTTCAGGAGTGCTCCGCCCCCGGCAAGCAACAAACCGTTATTGGCAATATCGGCGACAAGTTCAGCCTGAGTTTGCTCAAGCGCGACCCGCACTGAGTGCACAATAGCCGCAACAGGATCAGCAATGGCTTCCCTGATCTGGGCATCATTGATCTCAATAGCCTTGGGTTTGCCGTCCAGAAGGTTACGGCCGGAAACAGTCATGGTCAGTGGCTCGGGCAATTCAATGGCGGAGCCGATCTGAATTTTAGCTTTCTCGGCAGTGTTCTCACCGACGAGTAATTTAAATTCGTCCTGCATATAGCGCATGATGGCAAGATTCATCTCATCCCCGGCAACGCGCACAGACTGGCTGTGGGCCACAGAAGACAGAGTAATAACTGCAACTTCGGTTGTACCACCGCCAATATCCACAACCATGTTTCCTTCAGGTTCATGGATATTCAACCCCGCACCGATAGCCGCGGCCATGGGTTCTTCAATAAGACGAACTTCCCGCGCTCCGGCCTGCTGACCGGATTCAATAACCGCCCTTTTTTCAACCTGGGTGATACCGGTTGGTACACAGATGATAATCTTGGGTTTGACCAGATTGCGGCCTTTAATCGCTTTCTTGATAAAGAAAGCAATCATTTTTTTGGTCACTTCAAAGTCAGCGATAACCCCATCCTTCATAGGACGTATAGCTTTGATTTTGTCCGGGGTGCGGCCAAGGTATTCCTTGGCTTCCTTTCCCACGGCAATCACTGATTCATCCCGGGCATCAAGGGCGACGACAGACGGCTCATTAAGGATAATTCCATCCTTCGGGGTATAAAGCAGTGTGTTTGCGGTGCCCAGATCCATGGCAAGGTCCTTGCCGAAAAAACTCATTAATTTAGCCCAGAGCATATAATTCAGGCCTCATGCGTGAAGCGGTTAATTGTCGTTGATCAAGACCGGATCAGTCTTGGACGGGGTTACTTTCTGTAAGGCAGTACGGGCTTCCGCAAGTTTGCTTTTCAGAAAGAGATTTTCAAGAAACTGGTTTAAATACTCAGATACCATAAACAGAAAATCCTTCAAGTCCTCGTCAATTCGTTTCGGCTCTTCATTGGCAAGCACAAGAACTCCCCGGGTCTTGCGCTGAAAAACAAGAGGCAGACATATGACACTCATAAAATCAACGGTTGAAGCACTGGCTCCAAGAAGGCTGGATGCGGCCTGCCCGGCATTATTCTCTTCAATAAAAATAGGTTCATTATTTTTATACACCCAACCGACAAGGCCGCTTCCAAGTGGAAAAGCCATGGATTTTGGATCACCTTTATGCAAAATGGGTTTGTTTTCCCCTTCCATATAAAAAGATGTTCCTCTTTGGTCGATAACGGTAAGAAAAGAATGGGAAAAGCCGCTTGTTCCGGCAGTCATACTTAGTAAATTGTCCAGAAAGGAATTCCATTTCGGCTGTCTTTTACGCAAGTCATGCAGGAGCTTAAGAGTCATGAAATATTCATTTTTCCTTCCATCGGCGTCCACAGAGCGGATACAGGAAAGCATGGAAGTGATCATCTTCCCGAATTGGGAAAGAATTTTCAAATCCTTGGTGCTGAATGAATAAGTCCGCTTACTGTCAAGGCAGATGGCCCCTAAAGACTGATCCAGCGGAGTGCCCATAAAGGCTTTAACCTTGGAATCCTCGCGGTTCTCATAATATCCGAGGGTCGTGGCTCCTTTGCGATCCATATTATTAATGAAAAGCGGCTCATTTTTACCGATAACAATTCCAGCAAGGCTTTTCTTCTGCAAGGGAGTACCCTTGGGAGAAATGTCGTCCCCCAGACTGAAATAGGTGGACAGGGAGTAGCCGTGTTGTCCGTCCGGCAGGAACAAAACAACACTGTGAGCCTCAAAAACATTACAGACAATGCTGAGGATATTAATCAAAATTTCGTTTCTAGGCATGCTCTATTTAGTCCTACACTCGATGAAATAATCAATGCTCCGGTTGTATGTTTTTTCCTGCTCCGGTGTAAAGTAGCAGGCCGGAAGCTGATCTTTGGCGCGGTGGTACTTAATGCATTCACAGCAGGCTCCGGCTCTGGGGCAACCGCTGTAGGTACAGGGACAATCAACCTTATTGCTCTCAATTTTTGCGCAGCCATCTAAACTCATATATTTCATCCTTAAAATTATGTTCGTTAGAAAAGACAAATATCTTATGATATAATCAAATCCGTATCATTCTTATTTGAAAGAGCTTGTGTGGTCAACAGATACCCGGTTTAATACCAGCCCTTTTTCCTCGCATCTAAAAGAGAACTCTTTGCATTTTTAGACTGTTTTTTAATTAAAAAAATCGTTTTCAGGCAGAAAAATACTACTATTTTTTAAAATAATTAATTTCTATATTTTATCTAGATAAATTCTGTTGTAATTAATTGCAGTTCGGGATAATCATACCCTAATATAAATGATAAATGTCTTGATGAGCATTCTAATGGGCAAAACCATTTATAATCCTACAGCAACATGCAGGGTTTGAATATGTGGCAGGAAGCTTTTTCCAAATATACAGGGGAAGCCTGTAACGCGGAAGACGTAACATCTCAAGATGTTTACGATATGAAGTCGTTGGATGGCTTACGCCTGCATCTGGATCATGTTCACATCAAAAACTGTCTGCTCCGCCCTTATTTTGAACAGCGCAACCAGTATCCTCTGGTTGACTCTCGTGAGCTGTTACCTTCTTTCGAGGTAGACCTCTACGAATATAAGAAACTTCCCGGCTTCAGCATGGTAGCACTGGAGCGGCCTCTTAATTATTTTCAGGAAATTTTTCAGTTTGATATCCTGCACAGTCCGCGTTTGCTGGACGAAACCACCACCGAAGATGCCTGCCCGCTTTTTGAATCAATCGTAAAAGCCAACATCGAAACCTTTGAAAGCAGGCTTCCTAAGCGTTCCCACAAAGATTTCCTTAATGAATTCGGTAATACTGATATTTCTGCCATAGAAAATTATGACCGAATTCTTCCTCATCTGCTTGAAATTGAAAGAGCTCAGGTCATGGCTCAGGACAATACCGGAAAATTTTATCTTTCCGGGGTTTTCGGCTCATTTCCATCTGACCTTGATACAGAACTGAAGCGATTCGGCATCAGGATCGGTAAATTCAAGCCGGGTGACAACCTGCTTTATGAATACAACCGCCTGTTTGTGTACACTTTTCTTATGGAGCTGCATGGATTCCCTATTGTTTCCGAGCGGCGAACCTCTTCGTCCCTTTTTGCCCGTCGACTGCACCGGATGGGTGAAAAATTCATGGTCCGCGTTTTAGGGCAATCCGACCGCACCATTACCTCACTCTTTTCACATGCCAAGGCTAAGCACTATCCGCGTGTTGAAAAAATCGCATTGGTACAGGTCAGCAAGGACAACAAAGAAACCATCGCTGAAATGAAAAAAGGCGGGTTCTTTGTGGATGAAAAGAAACGGGTGGTCATCCTGAAAGTGAAGTACCGCCAACATAAATTCAACCCGGAAAACGTCCGTGAAGACCGTGCACTTTCCGTTTACAAGCAGGAAGTAATTCATCCTCTTACAGGTGAATGCGCGTCTCATTTCAATGTGATCAAGGATGCCTCCAGCATGACCATCCTGCTCAACGATATTGTACGTGGAGAATATACGGGCAATATTGTCTACAAACGTAACGAACTTATTCAGGATACTGAAACCCACGAAAAACGTTTGAAATTTCTTTTTGCATGGCTTTCCAAGCACCAGCGCAGAATTATCGGTTACTCCGATGAATTTTATTCCGGCGTAGTCAAGGTGCTGGACAGCTACCTGCTGGCCCCGGATAATTATGAACCGTTCAATGACCTTACTGATATTTATCAGGAGGTCTGGTCCAAGTACAGCTACATACAGCAGGCCCGCAAACTGAAAGTCCTTGAAGATCTCAGGGAAAGGAAGATCCGGGGTAAAAAAATCGGTTATCTTGAAATGCTTCAGGTAATGCATGAGATCATGAACGAACTCAAATTTGAAATCGTCAACTACTTTGACAAGCTGGTGGAAACAGCCTTAATGATCGGCGACAGAGTTCTCAATGATTCATATTTGAGACGAACATATATTTCTTGTCCGGAAGAAGAACTTACCCCCTATGGCCTTGATGTTAAAAAATATTATGGTCGTATGGTGGTAGTACTTGATGAATTCAGGTCGATCCGCAAAAGCCGTTCCCTCTATGAGGAGGGAACTTCCGTAAGCGGGTTGGTTTAAATTTAATTCTGGAAGCACTCTGAACAGTCAGGGTGCTTTCAATTTATACGGAGTAAAAAATTGACTGCACTGCGCACGACCCCCCTGACTGAGTGGCACCGTGAAAACGGCGCAAAACTTGTCCCCTTTGCCGGATTCGAAATGCCCGTCCAGTACAAAGGCATTATCGTTGAACATAAACACACTCGTGAAAATGTCGGCGTTTTCGACATCAGCCACATGGGTGAGTTTAAACTTACCGGAAAAGGAGCCAAAGACGGCCTTAACAAAGTGGTTACCCAGAATCTGGATACCCTCGCACCGGGCAAATGCCGTTACGGCTTCTTACCCAACGAAAAAGGTGGCGTCCTTGATGACCTGATTATATACTGCCTTGCTGAAGATTCTTACATGCTGGTAGTTAACGGCTCCTGCGAAGAAGGAGATTTTAACTGGATTGATTCCAGACTTCCTGATGGTCTGAGCTTTGAAAATATTTCCTACGAAACCGCTAAAATCGACTTGCAGGGTCCTTTGGCTCTTGATGTTCTGGAATCTGTTTTCGGACGTGATTTCAAACATCTCAAGTACTTCAACTTTGAAGAAACTGAATTTGACGGCTACAAGCTGATCGTCAGCCGTACCGGATATACCGGTGAGCTTGGTTACGAATTCTACCTCCCCGCCGACAAAGCAGTTTCCTTGTGGGAAAAACTGGTTGCGGATGAAAGAGTCGAACCTATCGGACTCGGTGCACGCGATACCCTGCGCCTTGAGTGCGGCTACCCTCTTTACGGTCAGGATCTCGATACCGAGCACAATCCCCGTGAAGGCGGCTACAGCTTCCTGCTGCCCGCAGACGCTTATACCGATGTAAAAGAAATCCTTATCCCGTTGACCATCGAAGGTCGCCGTTCTGCCCGTCACGATGACATCGTCATGCTCGACGGCAAAGAAGTGGGTAAAGTTACCAGCGGTTCCTTCTCCCCAACTCTCGGTTACTCCATCGCACTGGCTTATGTTGCCAAAGATGCTGCTGAAGCTGAAAACTTCACCATCAAGGGCGCACGCAAGGATCTTGAAGCCAAGAAAAGCGAGCTGCCTTTCTACAAAGAAGGCACTGCGCGTAAGAAGCTGGATTAATTTCCAGAGTCTGAAAGATGAATTCAACCCCGCTGCTTTCCAAGTGGCGGGGTTTCTTTTTTTTCCAAGGAACATTAGAACTTAGCCATGAACAATATCGCTAAATATTTATTTATATCCCTAGTACTGACAACTATTAGCCTAACAGCTTTTAACGCTGAAGCTGGCTTTGTGCCGTACGGGAGAATATTCAAAGCTGTTAAAGACGAACGGCCATATGTCACACAAGCTCAAGACAGCAGGTTGCAAATACAATTGCATAAAGCTCTTCTGCTGAATTGCCCGGAAAATCTGATCAATGTTTCAAGCTATGTATATTCAGGACATGGATTCATAATCGGCGAAGTTAAAGATAATGCTGAGCGGGAAACCCTGATAAATTGCGCAAAGAGTATAAGTAAATTGAACGGAATCAGCTACTTTTTGCCCCGGACGAAAGCCTATGATGCCACCGTCTCTTCAGGACTTGAGATAAAACTTAAGAGCTTAATTGATCCAAAATACCCATCATCTAAAGTTACTGTAAAAGTGGTGCAAAACACTGTGGTTATTCTTGGTGTACTCGAGCCTCAAGAACAAGAATCCGTGTGTAAATCAATACAGAAAATATCTGGAACAACTAAGATCATTAATTTTCTTCAAGCCCCGCAACAGCAGAAGAAATTAAAAAAAAGATTTCGCCCCTTGCGCAATCTTTTTAGTGAATAAGTGAAGCGAGCTGCCATTTAGAAGTGGACATACTAAATCACGTAAGCTAAATGCTCCTCATTATGTGCAGACTTTAATCATATAAAGACCTATCGGCTCTTACGTTGTCCTGCCTTCACTCGGTATGAGGCAACACTTTCAAATAATATTCTATGTAAGGATATTAAGGTTTTGTTATGTTTAAAGATCTTTTGGACATTAATTCACGTCCCCTGCCTTTTGAATTCTATACTGCATCCGACCTTTGGACAGATGAGCATATTTCAAAACAAATGCTCAAGTATCACTTGAACCCTGATGTAGATGCCGCTTCCCGCAATTCCCAGTTTATCGCTGAATCCTCAGAATGGATAATCAACCGGTTTGATTTGGTATCCGGTAAAAGGGTCGCTGATTTCGGATGCGGTCCCGGTCTATACACCACTGCTTTTGCGCAAGGCGGAGCAAGTGTAACCGGAATCGACTTCTCGACTAATTCTATTGGATATGCCCGTGAACAAGCTGGCAATAAGAATCTTGAAATCAAGTATATCGATACCGATTATCTAAAATTCAACACGGACAAACGCTTTAATCTTATCACTATGATCATGTGTGATTTTTGCGCGCTAAGTCCTGCTCAGCGTCGGATAATGCTTCATAAATTCCACTCCCTTCTTAAACCGGGCGGTTCAGTTCTGCTGGATGTTTTTTCCCTGAATGCTTTTAACTGCCTTTCTGAAGAACATGTTTTTGAGCCCAATCTCATGGATGGTTTCTGGTCGTCTGGAGACTACTTCGGGTTTATGAACAGATTTAAATATGAATCCGAAAAGGTTGTTCTGGAAAAATATAACATTATTGAGGCTGAACGTACTCGCACAATTTATAACTGGTTGCAGTACTTTTCACCAAATGATTTGGAAGCCGAATTCCTCAATTGCGGGTTCAGCAAAATTGAATTGCTGGGTAACGTAGCTGGAAACAAGTACCAAAGCGAAAGCAATGAATTTTCTATCGTTGCCCATAAGTAGCTGAATATATTAAGAGGAGTCGTTTTCAAGATAAAAAACGGCTCCTCTTTTATTCTAATTCCGAGCAATTATGTCAGATCAGCAACAATAGCTTATTTACTGCTCATAAGTTCATCACCTCTCCAAACAAAAACACTAATATTTAAGAGTGTTATCCAAAATAATCCCAAACAGCTCTTTATTACTCAAATAGATCTGAATTAAATTCATCACATCTCTTAACACTTAATTAATATTAAATTTATTTGTTAAAATTCAACAAGATAAGACGTGAACGAATAATTATATCAAATACCGCACATATTAAATTGTGTCATTCACATCGCAAGCAACTATTTTTTCCCTTCATCCCTCTTGACCGATAGTTTGATTTCCAGATGATTGGAACACCCTCAAATTTCAGGAGCGATGATGAATATTAATCGTAGAGATTTTGTGAAGCTGACGACTGCGGCAGCTGCTGGTCTTGCTGCGGTTCCAGCGTTCGGCGGGCTTGGGAAAGCCTTTGCGAACACTGCTGAAGAACGGGCAAAGCAACTCAGTCCTAAATGGACACAGCAGACTACTTCAGTCTGTGCGTTCTGTTCCGTGGGTTGCGGTCTGCTGGTCAATACCGACCTCGAGACCAAACGCGCTGTGAACGTGGAAGGTAACCCTGACCACCCCATTAACGAAGGTGCCCTCTGCGCCAAGGGTGCGGCATCCATCCAGATGACCGAAAACCCGAAGCGTCCCGGCAAATTCCTGTACCGCGCCCCCTTCAGCGGCGAATGGGAAGAAAAAGATTGGGATTTCTGTAAAAAACGCATCGCCAAGTTGATCAAAAAATCTCGCGATGAAAGCTTTGAAAAGAAAAATGCCAAGGGACAGGTGGTCAACCGCACCATGGGTATCGCCTCTCTCGGTTCCGCTGCGCTGGATAACGAAGAATGTTATGCCATGCACAGTTTCATGCGTTCACTCGGCCTGGTCTATGTTGAGCACCAGGCTCGTATCTGACACAGCGCAACTGTTGCGGCTCTGGTAGAGTCGTTCGGACGCGGCGCGATGACCAACCACTGGAATGACCTTCAGAACAGTGATTGCATTTTGATAATGGGCAGTAACGCTGCCGAAAACCATCCCATTTCCTTTAAGTGGGCTGTAAAAGCACAGAAACGCGGTGCTAAGATCATCCATGTGGACCCGCGCTTCACCCGTACTTCCGCACGCTCGGATGCATACATTGCTTTACGCTCCGGTACTGATATCGCTGTACTGGGCGGTATGATCAATTACATCATCAAAAACAAGCGGTACTTCCATAAATATATGGTCGAGTACACAAACGCTTCGTTTATTGTCGGTAAAGATTTTGATTTCAAAGACGGTCTTTTTTCAGGATTCGACCACAAGTCCAATTCCTACGATAAGTCCAAATGGGCATTTGAAATGGACGACAAAGGTATCCCCAAGCAGGATAAATCCTTGCAGGATCCCAATTGTGTTTTCCAGATTCTGAAAAAGCATTACGCACGCTACACCCCGGATAAAGTATCCTCCATCTCCGGTGTGTCCGTAAAAGACCTTGAACTGCTCTACAGCACCTACACCGCCACCGGAAAACAGGATAAAGCCGGAACCATCATGTATGCCATGGGCTGGACCCAGCATACTGTCGGTGTGCAAAATATCCGTGCCATGGCCATGATTCAGCTCATGCTCGGTAACATCGGTGTTGCTGGTGGTGGCGTTAACGCCCTGCGCGGCGAATGTAACGTACAGGGTTCCACTGACTACGCCCTGCTCTATCACATTCTCCCCGGCTACCTGAAAACTCCCCTTGCCGGACAGGACACCCTTGAGCAGTACAACACTACTTACACTCCAAAGACAAACGATCCTGAATCCGCCAACTGGTGGCAGCACTATCCCAAGTACTCGGCCAGCCTGATCAAGGCCATGTACTCCGAGGATACCCCTGAACAGGGCTATCAGTACCTGCCCCGCCTTGATAACCACAAGGCCAGCGTCTATTCATGGATTCCGCTCATCGACCGCATGTATGAAGGCAAATTCAGCGGCAGCCTGATCTGGGGTATGAACCCGGCCTGCTCCAGCTCCGACTCAGTCAAGACCCGTAAGGCTCTCGGCAAACTGGACTGGATGGTCAACGTCAACCTTTTCCAGTGTGAAACAAGTGATTTCTGGAAAGGTCCTGATATGGATCCCAAGAAGATCAAGACTGAAACCTTCTTCATTCCCTGTGCTTCTGCAATCGAGAAAGAAGGTTCCGTATCCAACTCCGGTCGCTGGATGCAGTGGCGCTACAAAGGTCCTGACGCTTTTGGCGATGTCATGACTGACGGTCATTACTTCCATGAAATCTGGGAAGAGCTCAAAGCCCTCTATGAAAAAGAAGGCGGCGTTTACCCCGAACCCATCACCCATCTCAGCTTTGACAACATGTGCGAGAAAAATGACCACGGTCACATGGAATTCAGCGCACGCAAGACCGCCAAACTTTGCAACGGCTGGTTCACCCGCGATGTTGAAGTAAAGGGTAAGAAATTCAAAAAAGGACAACAGGTCCCCAGCTTCGCCTATTTGCAGGCAGACGGTTCCACTACCTCCGGTAACTGGCTGTACTGTAACTCTGTTACCGATGCTGAAAACAAAAGTATGCGCCACGACAATTCCCAGACCAAGGAACAGGCCAATATCGGACTCTTCCCCAACTGGACATGGTGCTGGCCTGTTAACCGCCGTATCCTCTACAACAGAGCTTCTGTTGATGAAAAGGGACAGCCATGGGCACCCAAGAAAGCAGTTATCAAATGGAACGGCTCCAAGTGGATCGGTGATGTTCCTGACGGCGGCTGGAAGCCCGGTACCCGTCATCCGTTCATCATGCGTAAGAACGGTTTCGGTCAGCTTTACGGCCCCGGCCGCGCTGACGGTCCCCTGCCGGAATACTACGAGCCTCTGGAATGCCCGGTAAATAAGCATCCTTTCTCCAAAACCCTGCACAACCCCACGGCAGTTCAAGTTGAGGGTGAGGAAAAGGCAGTCTGCGATCCGCGCTACCCCTTCGTCGGTACCACCTACCGTATCACCGAACACTGGCAGACCGGTTCCATGACCCGCTGGCAGGACTGGCTGGTTGAAGCCGAGCCGCAGATGTTCGTGGAAATCAGCCCCGAACTGGCTAAACTGCGCGGCATTGAAAACGGCGAAAAAGTCACTGTTGAAAGTGTACGCGGATCACTCTGGGCCATTGCCATGGTTACTGAGCGTATCCAGCCTTACAACATCAACGGAACCGATGTTCACATGGTTGGTATGCCCTGGCATTACGGCTGGATAACTCCCATCAACGGCGGAGACTCCGCAAACATCGTAACTCCCAACGTAGGCGATCCGAATACCGGTATCCCCGAATACAAGGCCTTCATGGTCAACATCCGCAAGTGGAAGGAGGGTGATAAGTAATGTCCGGTAAAAGCTTCTTTGTAGATCTCTCCCTTTGTACCGCCTGCCGTGGTTGTCAGGTTGCCTGCAAACAGTGGAAAAAGCTCCCTGCTGAGCATACCCGCAACGTGGGTTCCCATCAGAACCCGCAGGACCTTTCATCTAAAACCATTCGTCTGGTCCGCTTCAACGAAGCCCGCGACGAAGACGGTAAGTTCCGCTGGCTCTTCTTCCCGGAACAGTGCCGTCACTGCATCGAACCTCCCTGCAAGTACATCGCGAACATGTACACTCCGGGTTCTGTAGTACAAGACGAAAAAACCGGCGCGGTGGTCATGACCGACAAGGCCGTTATCCGCAAGGGTAAACTTGAAAGCTGGGAAATGTGTCCATACAACGTCCCCCGTCAGGACAAAGACACCGGACTTTGGTCCAAGTGTGACATGTGTCTTGACCGTGTGGAAATGGGCATGCTGCCTGCCTGTGTGCAAAGCTGCCCCACCGGAACAATGAACTTCGGTGACCGTGCGGATATGCTCAAGATGGCCAAAGAAAGGCTTGCGGAAGTCAAGAAGACCAATCCCAACGCCTATCTAGCTGATCCTGATGACGTGCGTGTCATCTATCTCTGTGAAACCAAACCGGAAAGTTACCATGAAAATGTTGTCGCTTCCGCTGATCAGCGTAAGACAATCATGGCTGAGGTAAGTCCATCTAAAACATCAAGACGCGGATTCCTTACCGCTCTTAAGAATAAAGCCTAGCAGGCAGGAGAGATAAGATGAAAAAATTATTGATCGCATGCCTGTGTATGATGGGCATTGTGTTCGTAGCCATCGGCGCGGGCGCACAGGAAGATTGGACCGCACCGGACGACGACCTTGTCATTGATTTTATCAAACCAAAGAAAGAAATCGGTGTAGTATTCAACCACTCCAGCCATGAAAACTATGAGTGCGTTGACTGCCACCATAACATCAAGAAATCCGGAGAGCCGACAAGTTGTGCCACCTGTCACGACAATTTTTCGGCCATGCCGACCAAGGGCTACAAGTCCTACTTCAAAGCCATGCACTACAAGCGCAACAACACAAAGCGCCCTTCCTGCTTGGGATGTCATGTTAAAGAATTCGGTAACGACAAGGAAATGACCGGCTGCGTTAACTCCGCCTGTCATCCTGAAGGAATAAAATAACAACTAAATACAGTCTACATTCTACGCAAGGACGAATTCGTCCGAGCACTCCACAAGAAACCCGCTTCGGCGGGTTTCTTTGTTTATATGAACATTTAAAATATACTATGAAAATGCTATGAATCCATATAGTGAAAAAAAGGAGAAATTGATTACAAAACACAGACGACTACTATTGATTCAAGAGTTAAAGGATATTATGTTTTTTTCCATTTTTCGGTTTTTTTTTATTTCACTCTGCCTTATCGGCTTTTGGGGAATATCCGGGAATGCTTCAGCTGTTGAAGTCATCACCATTCCTTTTACTCAACCGGATGACCGCAGAAGTGATTACAATCTCGACTTATTAAAACTGGCATTGGAAAAATCAGTCCCGGAGTATGGTGCGTATGAATTAAAAATATATGAACTGCCTACTGAACAGTTAAGGGCCTTACGCTTGATGAAAAACGGCAGAGGTATTGACCTGACTTGGTCCATGACCTCAAAGGAAAGGGAAAAGGAATTTTTGCCTATACGCATCCCGATGCAGAAAGGCCTGTTATCGCATCGCATATTTCTTATAAAGCCTGAAAATCAGGTTGCATTCCGCAACGTAAATACAATTGATGACCTAAAAACATACAAAGCCGGACAGGGATATGATTGGCCGGATACTGCAATTTTAAAAGCAAACGGACTGCCTACGACAACATGCTCTCAATATCAATTCTGCTTTAAGATGCTTGATGAAGGGAGGTTTGATTATTTCCCCCGTGGCGTATGTGAACCTTGGGGGGAAATAACAGAACATCAAGATATGGATTTTACTGTCGAAAAGACAATTATGCTGCGTTATCCTTCACCGCTATATTTCTTTGTAAGCCGCAATAATCCCGAGCTTGCTAAGCGCGTTGAAAAAGGCTTGCGTATTGCCTTAGAAGACGGATCTTTTGACAAACTTTTTTACAACCATCCAATGATGAAAGAAGCTTTTGCAAAGGCCAGGTTGTCCAAACGTAAGATTATTGACCTTAAAAACCCAACTCTTCCTCCGGAAACTCCGCTTGAAGACAAATCACTCTGGATTGACCTCAGTAAGGTTCCTTAGTCAGCTTTTATTTTTAAATCGTTCATCAGACTTCAACGTCTCGGATTTTTCCGCATTGGTTTCCAGCCATCCGAAACGGTCGGCGGGTACAGCATCAAACTTTGTGACGTAAGGCTTGATATCGATCAACGGGGTTCCGTCCAGCACATCAACGCCTCGGATATGCAAAATATGTCCCTCAATACGGAGTAATTCCACAGTGGACTTACCGATCATATTCGGTCTGCGCGGGGCACGGGTTGAAAAAAGCCCCCGCTCCTCTGTATCCATGAAAGGTTTGACTTTCAGCTTGTAGCCATCGTTTTTATGGAAATGATACAGCAGGATTATATGCGAAAAACCTTCAAGATCCTGTAAGCCTTCTTCTAAAGCACCGTGAAGTTCGATTGTCCCTTCAATGTCTTTTGCTCCCGAAGGTTGAATAGGCATACCTTCAAGAGTCTCAAAGGGGGAGCGGATGTATCCGATGGGATGAAATATTATGGCATCTTTTTCAGGTAACGGCATTTTATCCTCCGTTATTCAAAGTTGATTCAGTCTCTGAAGTTAAAGTAACACTTCAAGAACTGTTCGATCAATTTAGCTTTTCATAATTTCAGCCACCAGCTCAGCGCAACTGGTCAGACTTTCAATTTTAATAAACTCTTCCGTAGTGTGAACCTTACTCATACCGATTCCCAAAGCAACAGCATTGTATCCCTTTCCATAAAGGATATTGGCATCACTGCCGCCGCCGGTAGGAACTCTTTTAGGAGTAGCACCAATATTTTCACATGCTTTTTCAACTCTGGCCAGCACTGCACTGTCATCTGCTACCTTGAGGACGGGATATGAAATTTCATATTCGAACTTGTACTCCCCGCCAATTTTTTTCACCGCAGCAGCGCAACATGCTTCCATGTGTTCAAGCTGCTTATTAAGTGATTCGTCATGCAGGGAACGCGCTTCTGCGGTCAGCTTTGCAGAGGCTGCAACAATGTTTGTCACGCTCCCGCCTTCAATATGGCCGAGGTTTGCGGTAGTACTTTCATCAATACGCAGCAGGCTCATATTGGAAACAGCTTCAGCCGCAATCTGAATGGCACTTATACCCTCTTCCGGAGCAATTCCGGCATGTGCGGACTTTCCTGTAAAAGTCATAGTAATTCCAGCCTTAGCGGGAGCAGCTACAACAATGGTACCGACATCACCGCTGGAATCAAGCACGATAATATCTTTGACCGGGAGCAGATCCGTATCCATATTCTTGGCCCCGTGCATGCCTGCTTCTTCGCAGATGGAAAACACAAAATAGATATCTGGATGCGGTATGGATTCCTCTTTCAGGTGATCCAAAGCTTCAATAGCCATGGCGATCCCGGCTTTATCGTCACTGCCAAGGACTGTATCCCCGGCGCTGCGAACAACGTCGCCGTCAATGATCGGCTCAACGCCAATGCAAGGCTGCACACAATCCATATGTGCGGAAAAGGCAATAGGCTCGCCTTCCCCTGTTGCCGGAATGTGTACTATGAGGTTTCCGGTATTTCCGCCGCTAAGTTCACCGGCTTTATCTTCACGGACCTCATAGCCTCTCTTCTCCATTTGCTCACGCAGAAAAGCAGCGACATCCTTTTCCTTTAAAGACGGACTATCAATTTGTACAAGATCAAAAAAAAGCTCAAGAATTCGCTCTTGATTTATCATAATATCTCCAAAATGTTACTGAAATTTAGATCTGAATAATTATCACTGAAACACTCGCTTGAACAGCTGAATTTTCTTCATAAAAAGATGTACACTGCAACATATTCTTTTATCACAACTTTACACGCAAAATACCCCATAAAGATTTACTTTCTAAAGTAACACTTGCATAATGCATTTTTTATACATATTATTTATTATTAATAAAAATTTTATGGGAGTATCGGGGAGGTTAAAATGTTCTCTTTTAAAACATTAACACTAACGCTAGTCATTTTACTGCTGACCGGTGGATCAGCCTTTGCGTCTACTTTCACTTTTGGAGATTCCGAATATACCATTGTTCAATCAAATGGAATAAATTGGAATGATGCCAGACTTGCAGCAGAAGCAGACGGAGGACATCTGGTAACAATTACATCTGTTGCCGAAAATAATTTCCTGAAAAATACAGTATTTCAAGGACAGGACAAAGCATACTGGCTGGGTGCTTATCAGACAGATGATGCAAACCGCCAGAATCCGACATCCAACTGGCATTGGGTGACCGGTGAAGATTGGAATTTTACTGATTGGTATACCTCTGAACCAAACAACCAGAGAATTGATGAAATGCACTTAAGTGCGGATCAGCGTTTTAACTATCAGTGGAATGATGAAGGCTCTGCAATATCCAGCATGATTAACGGATATGTGGTTGAAAAACCGACAGCCCCCACCCCAATCCCCGGTGCAATCTGGCTCCTCGGGGCATCGCTTGCCGCTCTTTTCGGAATCAAAAAGAAGTTCGGAAATAATTCTAAATAAATAGTACAAAAAAATCCCGGCAACCTATCAGGATGCCGGGATTTTTTTGTTGAAAAACTTAAGCTTCTAAGCATTACATGCTTTATTCTTCTCAGCTTCAGTCAGTGCAACCATATCGCGTAAAATTTTTAAGGTTTCTTCCGCCTCTTTAGGATCAAGCTTACGCAAAGCAAATCCGGCGTGAACAATGAGGTAATCATCGATTTCAACTTCATCGGGCAAGAGCATGAGTGACGCATCAAGATAGGTCTCGCCCTCACCCACTTTACATTTTGCAACTTGATCTTCAATGGACTTAATTTGAACAGGAATAGCTAAACACATGAAAACACCCCTTCTCGGCGATTACGCCATCTTTTCATAACTGCCGCCGGCAGCGGAAACTTCCTCAAGCACCTTTTCCATCATAAATGGAAGCCGCTCCAGCGTTACATCAGAAACTTCATCGTGCATGGTCTGGTAATCCTTCGGCTCTACTCCGATAACCACACATTCAGGACGCCTGTCACACAATTCACACAGGACCATTGTGTCAAGCAGATCAGTCTGATGCATTGAATCCTTGAAAGCCAGACTCCTACGCAAATCTTCTCCTGTCAAGCGGTAAACCGAACCCGGTTCGTCATTGCCCAGCACCGCGTCCACTACAATCAAGAATTCACATTCCATCATGGGGCCCATCAGCTTGGTGCCCAGTGTTCCACCGTCCATGACTTCCACGTTGTCTGAAAATGAGTACTGAGTCATCAGTTCATTTACAACTTTCACGCCGATCCCTTCATCAGTAAAAAGTATGTTTCCAACACCCAAAACTAATATCTTTTTCTCTTCGGTCATTCAGATGCCTCCGGCGGCTCTCCGAGGGCCAGAGGGAAAAACTTTTGCAAAAGCTTTCCCCTCTGGACTCCCCTTTTCAAAACCTTTTAACGAGCTTCGC
The DNA here is from genome assembly GCF_010470665.1 of Desulfovibrio sp. JC022. Taxonomy (NCBI): domain Bacteria; kingdom Pseudomonadati; phylum Thermodesulfobacteriota; class Desulfovibrionia; order Desulfovibrionales; family Desulfovibrionaceae; genus Desulfovibrio; species Desulfovibrio sp. JC022. The sequence continues at coordinate 27,843 of NZ_VOPZ01000013.1, forward strand.
TACGGGTTTTGACAAAAGTTCAATGCAATCCATTTCTATTCCATCCCTATAGATTTGTGTAGCTCAATTCGGAATGGTAATTCAATAGAAAAATCAAAATATTACGTATAAAAATTAAAAAACGGGAACCCGCATTGCGGGCTCCCGTAATATTTCCTTGAAGCTTGAACCAACTAGAGGATCTTAAACTTGTGAACTTCGTTGGTTGCAGCATCAATGACGTGTACGCCACAGGCGATACAGGGGTCATAGGAGTGAACAGTACGCAGAATTTCAACAGGACGCTTAGCGTCTGCGATGGGAGTACCCATAAGGGCTTCTTCAACTGCGGACATCTTGTTCTGGTTACAGCGGGGACCGAGGTTCCAGGTTGAAGGAACAACCAGCTGGAAGTTTTCAATCTTTCCGCCCTTAATCTTGATCCAGTGAGACAGACCGCCACGAGGTGCGCCGACATAACCGACGCCTTCAGCCTCATCAGGCATTTCCCATTCAACAGCGAGATCAGTGTTACCGGAAGCAACATTATCTTCAAGATTGTTGACCCAATCAGCCATCTTCTTACCGACAACAGCAGTCTGGATACCACGTGCAGCTGTTCTACCAAGAGTGGAGAACAGTGCTTCGGGACCAACACCGAGGGTGCTGAGAACATGGTTGACAACAGGAACAACGTCCTTGTTGCCACGAGCGTAGGAAACGAGCATCTGTGCCAGCGGCCCCACTTCCATGGACTCGCCTTTGTAACGGGGAGCTTTCATCCATGAATAACGGTCACGGTCTTCATAATTGGTGTACTTAGGCTCAGTTTCACCTTCGTACGGATGCAGTGAAGAATCACCGTCATACCAACTGTGACTGATATCTTCTTTGATGGAATTAGGATTGAAATCCATGATGTTACTAAGGTCGCGATTCATAATCACGCCCTGCTCAAGATAGCGGCTGTTGATATCGTTTTCAACATCAGGGAATTCACCGAAAGTCAGGAAGTTGGTGGTTCCGCCGATACCGGCCCAGTCTTTATAATAGGAAGCGACCATCAGCAGATCAGGAATGTAGCATTCGTTAACGAAAGCAAGGGTTTCGTTGTAAAGGTCCTTGAATTCCTGAATACGTTTTTTGGACAGGGATTCGTAACAGGTCACGCCACCCACGATAGTGAACTGGGTATGCGGGTTCTTTGCGCCGAAAACAGCCATTGCACGTGCAGCTTTTACCTGAAGATGCAGACCTTCAAGATAATGCGCGGTGGCGATGAGGTTTTCTTCGGGACGCAGGTAATATGCATCATGACCGCCGAGGAAGTAAGCATTGGTGAAGATACCGAGCTGGCCGGAATCAACAAATTTTTTCAGCTTTTCCTGAACAGCTTTCAGATCTTCAGGCTTGGTTACGCGAGAAGACTGGCTGTTTGCGATCTTGGCAGCTTTGACCGGATCAGCCTGAAGCGCACTTACAACATCAACCCAGTCAAGAGCATGCAGATGATAAAAATGCACAATATGGTCATGCAGATACTGCGCGCCCAGCACCAGATTACGGATAAGACGTGCATTTTCGGGCATATTTTTATCTACGCCGACAGCATTATCAACACAACGGGTGGAAGCCAGTGCGTGAGTGTAAGTACAAACACCGCAGGAACGCTGGGTAAAATGCTGAGCATCACGAGGATCACGGCCTTTCAGGATAATTTCCAGACCGCGGAAGAGCTGGGAACTACTCCAGACATTACTTACTTTACCATTTTCGACTTCCACTTCAATCTTGAGGTGACCCTCAATTCTGGTAAGCGGGTCGACAATTACCGGACCGGTGTAGTTTTTATCAAAAGGGGTCGCCGCTACTGCGGGGCCCGATTTAGCCTTGCAACCAGACATATACAATCCTCCAAATGAATAGAAAGTTAGCTTTAAACTTCTATGTAGTTGACAGCACTAGCCCTGCTCGTAGAACGGGCTCATTTCATCCCAGAAATCGGGCTCACTGCAACCGATGCAGGGGTGACCGGCCTCAACAGGCCAGTTGGTCTGATTAAACTTGACTTTCGGACAGTTGTTATAAGTGTCCGGTCCCTTACATCCAAGCTCGTACAGGCAGTAGCCTTTCTTGGCTTCTTCGGATGAGAAGGAAGGTGCAAATTCATCATTATCAAAATGCTTGAGTCTCGGGCAGTTATCATGCACAGACTCACCGTAGAAGAGAGACGGACGACCGATATCATCGAGTTCGGGAATCCCCTTGGTCAGGTAATGAACAACGGTTCCAACGAAGTTGAACGGGTTGGTCGGGCAACCGGGCAGGTTGACAGTAGTTACGCCGCCGAGAGCCTTGGAAACGCCGACAGCTTTAGATGGGTTGGGTGCGGCAGCCTGAACGCCGCCGTAACAGGCGCAGGTACCGATGCAGATGGTTGCTTTAGCGTTAGGAACAATTTCCTCCACGATTTCAAGCATGGTTTTACCACCTACTTTACCCCATGCTCCACCTTCGATGGTGGGGATGGCTCCTTCGACAACACAGATGTAACCATCAGGAGAATGAACCGCCTCGTGCAGTGCTTCTTCAGCGGCATGACCTGCGGCAGCCATGATAGTTTCATGGTAGTCGAGAGAAATGGTGTCGAGAATAAGAGCATCAATATAAGGAGAAACAGTACGAAGAACAGCTTCTGAGCAGCCTGTGCATTCAGCTGCATGCAGATAAACAACAGAAGGACGCTTTTTCTGAGTCAGGGCTTCCGCTACGGTAGGCGCAAAAGCGGGTCCCATACCCATGACGGCGGCGGTTGTTGCGCAGAACTTCATGAAATCGCGGCGGGAGACGCCATTCTGCTCAAGGCGTTTTTCCGCTCCATCCTTTCCGAGTCCCACAGAGAATTTCATAAAAACCTCCATCCTCTAATTAAAGATCAGTGGGGTTTACCCCCTGACATTGCGGGCTTCGATCAAAGACAGGAAACGTTCCCGCCACAAAACCGCAATGTAGTCTAATTTTTTCCATCAGCTCCGGCTTTTTAGCATCAGTCTTACTTTGATACTAACTCTCACACAGACGCTAATGTATTGAAAATTCTAATTACTCTTAAACCATTTTACTATGACAGCGTCAACCCCAAATGGAAGATTATTGTTTTTGATGCATATTTGAGTGGTTCATAGATAAAAACTACACTAAATAACATTAAATTATAATTCATATGCATGAAGCAACAACGCACTATAGCTTTGTTGCCTCTCACAACAAAAGCCTTACGCTCAAAATAACAAACATGCATTTCGCACAATCTTTAAAAATATAACACGCAAAAAAAAGCGCAACTCAAAAGAGCTGCGCTACGCAAGAAATATTATATAAAACAAGGACTAAGCGTTGTCAGCTTGACGTCCTTTTAACCGCTCAACAACTTTCTCCTTAATTTCAGCAAAAATTTCATCAGGAGTCTGGTCAGCATTAACAACTACTATACGTTCATTATTAAGTGCGGCCCAAGTCAAATAACCTTCCCGCACCCTACCGTGAAAATCGAGAGACTCAGCTTCAAACCGCCCTTCTTCCTGCATTTTGTTTTCCTGCAAATTGCGAGTCATGGCCCGTTTCAAGCCGATTTCAGGTTCAATATCAAGCAGGACAGTTAAATCAGGCCAATTCCCGGAAACCGCAACGTCATTAAGTTCACGCAAGAGCTTTGGATCAAGTCCGCGCCCATATCCCTGATAGACAATAGTTGAGTCGGCAAAACGATCGGAGATAATAATCTTCCCGGCATCAACAGCAGGCTTGATCACCTGTCCTACATGCTGGGCCCGGTCAGCCAGATAAAGAAAAAGCTCACATTCCCCAGTAATGTCGGTGCTGTCCATATTGAGCAAAATCTTACGCAGTTCTTTTCCTATGCGGCTGCCGCCCGGCTCAAGGGTAACTTCAACATCGTGCCCGGACTCTTCAAGAAATTCAGTAAGCATCTTGATCTGGGTCGTTTTACCGGTCCCTTCTATGCCTTCAAAGGTAATGAACATTGAGCCTCCGATTTTTTAAGTTCACACTTGCTTGACGGGTTATCGGGTGATTTTTCCGCCTTATATAAATATCTCTCCAGAAACCGCTGATACGGAGTCCAGCTGTTGTCTGAGCCTTCCAACTTACCTAATTCCGCGAATATTGTATTCATTTTTGCGTCAATATTATCAGCAAAATGCAGAATAAACGCTTCCGGGGTTTTTGGACGTTTTGGAGCACCGAACTCATACTCCCCGTGATGGGAAAGAATCAAATGTTTCAAGTGAAGCTTTAACTTTGGATCAAGATCCTTGGCCTTCTGTAAAAACGGCTCCAGAATTTCAACCCCGATGTGAATGTGACCGAGCAAACGACCTTCGTCTGTGTAATCATTAGTCAAACCTCCGGAAAGCTCCCATGCCTTACCAAGATCATGAAAAATTGCAGCAGCAAGGACAACCTGCCGGTCAACTTCCGGGTAATTATCACAAATAGACATGCACAGCTTGGCAACAGCCAATGTATGCTCCAGCAATCCACCCACATATGCGTGGTGGACCGCCTTGGCTCCAGTGGCAGTCAGTAACCTGTTATGTACAGTTTCATCTTTAAGAACCCGGCGGCAGAATTTTTTCCATGGAATATGAACCATATGCTCGGCAATAAGGTAGTCCAAATCCTGCATCATATCTTCGGGCTTTTCTGCGCTGGAAGGAAGAAAATCTGTGATATCCAGCCCGGCGACTTCAGGGTCAATGATATTGAGGACTTCTACAGTAAGCTGCGGTTTATCCCGGTAAGCTCCGACCATTCCTCCGGCAACAACAAACATCCCAGCTTCAAGAGATTGAAAAGATAGACTTAAAGGACTCCAGATCTTTGCCTCAACCGCTCCGGAATTATCCTGAAGACGCAGATTCCAGAACGGACCGTTTCGGGATTCACGTAGTTGAGCATCGCCGATAAGGAAGACATCCTTAACTCTCTCTCCGTTTATAAGATCTTTAATATATGTATATTTTTGTGACACTTCTTGCTATTCCTGAATTGCTTTGATACCTCGCCAACAGGCAACGTTTTTTTATACTTGTCAACGGCGTTTTTATATAACTGCCCGGAATTTGTATTCATAGTCAACCCACGGGAAGACTGTCCAATTATTTTTGAAATGTCCACCGGAGAAAGCTGATGAACATACTTCTGACCAACGATGACGGCATTCAGGCTGTAGGCCTGCGCGCACTTTATCACGGCCTGAAAAGAGCCGGAATGAATGTTCAAGTGGTCGCCCCGGTTACAGAGCAATCTGCTGTGGGTCACGCCGTATCGCTCTCTTCGCCCCTTCGAGTCAAGAGATTTGAAGAAAACGGCTTTACCGGGCTGGGTGTTTACGGGACTCCTGTAGATTGCGTCAAGCTCGGCCTGACCACCCTGCTCGAAAAAAAACCGGACATCGTTGTCTCCGGCATCAACAGCGGAGCCAATGTAGGCGTTGACATTCTATACTCGGGAACAGTCTCCGCCGCAACCGAAGGCGCCCTCATGGGCTACCCGGCAATGGCGGTTTCTTACGACAGCTTTAAACCGGAAGAGCTGACCGATCAAGGGGATTACTGCGCTGAGCTGCTCAAGAAAATTCCTTGGGACAGTCTCGGAGATAAAACTATGGTCAACCTCAATTTCCCGGCGGTCCCGGTTAAGGATGCCGGGGGACTGAAAATCTGCCGCCATACCCGTGTTTCCTGGCAGGACTGGTATGAAACACGCGAAGACCCGCGCGGACATAAATATTACTGGCTTGACGGAGTGATGCCCAAAGATAAAATAAGCTCCGGCACTGATCGGGATCTGTTGACTAAGGGGCATATAACCATGACCCCGTTGCATTTTGATTTTACGGATCGTGAGGCAATTACAACTCTGGAGCAAAGCTTCGGGGTATAGTCCATGTACTTTTTCAAGAGTGTGTGGACATTTAGTTTCATGATAGGGTATATAAAGTGTATTTGGAACCAATTTGCGGCAATAGCAACTGAATAAGGGAAGTACGGCAGGCAAAAATATTTTGTTTGCCCGATAAAAATTTCAGAAAAACTGCCGCGTCATCATTTAAGTATCGTTATCCATTAAGGAGGATTACATGCCACTAGTTTCGCCCAAGGAAATGTTCGAGGGAGCCTATGCCGGCGGCTATGCCATTGGCGCGTTCAACGTGAACAATATGGAGATCATTCAGGGAATCATGGAAGCGGGAAGCGAGGAGAACGCTCCCCTTATCCTTCAGGTTTCCGCCGGTGCAAAAAAATATGCCGGATTGGGCTACATCACCAAACTGATGGAAGCAGCCTTGCTGGAAACCGACCTGCCGGTAGTGCTTCATCTCGACCACGGCGCAAACTTTGAAATCTGCAAAGAAGTAATCGACGGCGGATTCACATCTGTTATGATCGACGGTTCACATCTTTCATTCGACGAAAACATCGCGATGACCCAAAAAGTTGTTGAGTATGCCCATGACAAAGGTGTGTGGGTTGAAGCTGAACTTGGTCGCCTCGCCGGAGTTGAAGGTCATGTTTCTTCTGAAAAGAGCATCTACACCGATCCTGACGAAGCGGTTGAATTCGTAGAGCGCACAGGCTGCGACTCCCTCGCAATCGCTATCGGCACCAGTCACGGTGCATATAAATTTACCGGTGAAGCAAGACTCGACTTTGACCGTCTTGATAAGATCGCCTCCATGATGCCGAATTACCCCATCGTGCTGCACGGCGCATCCAGCGTTGTTCCCGAGTTCGTAGCTATGGCCAACGAATTTGGTGGAGACATCGCCGGCGCAAAGGGTGTCCCCGAAGATCTGCTTCGCAAAGCCGCTTCCAAAGCAGTCTGCAAGATCAACATCGACACCGACATCCGCCTTGCAATGACCGGAGTTATCCGCAAATTCATGGCTGAAAACCCCACTGTATTCGATCCGAGAGGCTATCTTGGAGAATCACGTAAGGCCGTTAAAGAGATGGTCCGTCACAAAATCATCAACGTGCTGGGCTGCTCCAACACTGCATAATTTTTACAGGCCGTTTTTAGGGAATTAACGGCCTGTATTATAAACCAGGGACCCGCATCTTTATATAGATGCCAAAGGGAAGAATGTCTCAGGGCAAAACACGCCGCAACCAGGGAAAATCGCGGCCCAGTAGTGTTTGGCCCCGGAAATCTTGAATTGAACCGGATCAGCTAAGGGAGCTTTCCGGATTTCAGGCTTTCTGAGATATAATAAGGAGAAAACAAGCAATGGCTGTAAAAGTTGGTATTAATGGGTTTGGCAGAATCGGGCGCTACCTCGTCCGCCTGATTCACGACAGTAAGGATTTTGATCTCGTTGCCGTCAACGCCCGTGCATCAAACGAAGACCTCGCTCTTCTGTTCAAGCATGATTCCGTTCACGGAACTTTCCATGCCGATGTTGAAGCAAATGATGATGGCTTCACCATCAACGGCAAACAGATCAAGGTAACCAGATGCGCTCCCGGTGAGTGGCTCTGGAAAGACCTCGGCTGTGACATGGTTATTGAAACAACAGGTAAATTCCGTGACCGTGCCAGCTGTGAAAAGCATCTGGCCTGCGGTGCGAAAAAAGTTGTCCTCAGCTCACCCGGTATTGATTCCGATACCACAATCGTTATGGGCGTAAATGATGGCGACCTTAAACCGGAACACAACATTGTTTCCGGCGCATCCTGCACCACCAACTGTCTTGCTCCCGTTGCCAAGGTCATCAATGATGAATTCGGCCTTGAACGCGGACTGATGACAACTGTTCATGCATACACCATGAGCCAAAGAGTTCTGGATGGTTCCCATAAAGATATCCGTAGGGCCCGTGCCTGCGCGGTAAATATGGTTCCCACCACCACCGGTGCGGCCAAGGCCGTAACCATGGTTATTCCGGAACTGGAAGGTAAACTGGACGGTATGTCCATTCGCGTTCCCACCCCCAACGTCTCCCTCGTGGATCTGACTTGCGACCTCGGCCGCAGCACCACCAAGGAAGAAGTTAACGCCGTGCTTGCCAAGGCTGCCAATGAGCACATGGGCTACACTGAAATGCCCCTCGTCTCCACTGACTATCTCGGCGACACCCATGGCGGTGTTGTTGACGGTCCTTGCACCGAAGTTATGGACGGCAAAATGCTCAAACTCATCATCTGGTACGACAATGAAGCAAGCTTCACTAACCAGCTCGTCCGTTTGATGATCAAAGTAGCTGGAATGATGTAGAGAAAATTCTCATCGAGATTAAAAATCCCTCTCCATTTAATTAAATGGAGAGGGATTTTTTAATTCTCAGTAAAAAAGTGCCAGCATTTCATCCAAATTGTCATTGACCTTACCAAATTCATAACCTTCTGGATTTGTCTCCTGTTTAATAGTAGCAAATAGATATGTTTGCTTCTGACGGTCATCAACTAAAGGCCGATAATAAAAAAACTTACCTTTTTGATTCCCTGCTTTTTTGTTTAATCCTTCTAGGTTTTTGTTACCTTCTTTACAAAGGAACAGAATCGCTTGGCTATAACTGGCAATGGTTCCGAATTCCGGGATTTATTTTCAGTTTTAATGAAGGAAAATTCATTGCAGGCCCTTTACTGCAAGGATTGGCTGTTACTCTGGAAATTACCGGATTAAGCTTTATCCTGACCTTTGTGATAGGTTTGGGGACAGCCATTATGCGCTTATCCAATTCTTTTACAGCGAAAGGGTTATCCCGCATCTATCTTGAGATAATCCGCAACACCCCTCTGCTGATCCAGCTCTTTTTCATTTATTTTGTTGTTGCTCCCATAATCGGGATTAACGGATTCTGGGCTTCAGTTATTGCGCTCAGCCTTTTTGAAGGTGCTTACGCATCTGAAATATTCAGAGCCGGGATAACTTCCATTGACAGAGGCCAATGGGAAGCAGCCTACAGTTTGGGAGGAGACAAAAGATTCGCTTACCTGAATGTAGTCCTGCCGCAGGCAGTGCCGCGCATCGCCCCGCCACTTGCAGGACAGGCTATTGCGCTGGTTAAAGATTCTGCGCTGGTCAGCACTGTTGCCATCTATGATTTGACCATGCAGGGCCAGTCCATAATCTCTGAAACTTTTCTGACTTTTGAAATATGGTTTGTTGTTGCAGCCATATATCTTTCCATCACGCTTTTGCTTTCGTGGACACTTGATAGTGCCGCCCGTAAATTTAAAAGCGAATGGTAAAAAACCATTTAAGCATTCTGGAGACAAAATGACCTTATGGAGAACAATTACTGTCGGTATCACTACCGCGATTCTGATCATGGGACTCTCTTCTGCCGTCTGGGCCGGAGATGCAAGACAAAACCTTTCGCAGGACAGTGCCCTTGAAAAAGTCCTCAAACGGCAGACTCTCAGAGTAGGATTTTCTACCTTTAAACCATGGGCCATGAAAGGCAAGAACGGTGAATTCATCGGTTTTGAAATCGATGTGGCCAAACGGCTTGCTTCGGACATGGGTGTAAAAATCCGCTTCATCCCCACTAAGTGGGATGGCATCATCCCCGCTCTGCTCACCGGTAAATTCGATATCATCATCGGCGGCATGGGCATTACCCCTAAGCGCAATCTCAAGGTCAATTTTTCCGATCCATATGAATTCAGCGGTATGTCCATCGTAGCCAATAAAGATGTGGCTGCAGACAAATCCTCGCTGAACGATTTTAATAATGCTGACACCCGTGTTTCCGTTCGCCTTGGAACTACAGCTGAAAAAGCAGCTAAAAACTTCCTGCCCAAAGCGAATATCCTTAAATTCAACGACGAAGCGGCCTCAATTCAGGAACTGCTTAACGGCAAGGCGGCCTGCCTCGTGGCGTCCAATCCCCTGCCGGAAACACTTGTGAAAAAATACCCCGGCAAGCTTTACCTGCCCTTGCAAGCCGACTTCACCAGTGAACCTATCGGCTTCGCGGTCCGCAAAGGTGATCCTGATTTTATGAACTTCCTTAACAACTGGATCAGGGTTTGCAATTCCGAAGGCTGGCTCCAGTCCCGTTACAACTACTGGTTTAAAACCGAAGACTGGAAATCACAGGTGGAATAATCAAAGTATGCTTGATTAACCAAACAAGATCCTCTCACGTCAAAAATGTCATGAGAGGATCTTGTCTACACCTTTAAATCGCATATAATCACCATTTAGAGCGACAGTTTTGTCCTTTTTTATTAATCACTTCCGATTTTTTTTACTATAGCTTACAATAAGAATAGCCAATATTTTAATAACGCTTTTTTGCTCGAGAGCGACAACGTCATCCCTCGTAAAATTAAAAGCGTATATTAACCATCGGAGGTAATGATGAGCCTGTTGAGAACTGTCTGCGTAAGTATTGTAACTGCTATCCTGATCATGAGTCTTGCTTCGGTAGGCATGGCAAATGACACACGACAAGAACTTTCAAAAGACAGCACCCTTGAAAAAGTCCTCAAACGCAAAGCACTCAGAGTTGGTTTTTCCACATTTAAACCATGGGCCATGAAAGGCAAAAACGGGGAATTTATCGGCTTTGAAATTGATGTTGCCAAACGGCTTGCTTCAGATATGGGTGTGAAAATCAGATTTATTCCCACCAAGTGGGACGGCATAATCCCCGCTCTGCTGACCGGGAAATTTGATATCATCATCGGTGGAATGGGCATCACCCCAGCACGTAACCTTAAGGTCAACTTTTCCGATCCTTATGAATACAGCGGCATGTCCATTGTCGCCAACAAGGACGTGGCAACCGGGAAATTAACCCGTGCAGACTATAACAACGCAAAGACCGGCGGAGCAGCACGTCTTTCCGCTCTTGAAGATTTTAACAACCCTAGAATCAGAGTTGCGGTTCGCCTCGGCACCACTGCTGAAAAAGCGGCTAAAAACTTCCTGCCCAAGGCAAATATAGCAAAATTCAATGATGAAGCGGCTTCAATTCAGGAATTACTAAATGGCAATGCAGCATGCCTTGTTGCCTCCAATCCCTTACCGGAAACACTTGTTGAAAAATACCCCGGCAAGCTTTACCTTCCCCTGAAGTCTGACTTTACGCAGGAACCTATCGGTTTTGCTGTACGTAAAGGAGATCCGGATTTCCTGAACTTTCTCAACAACTGGATCAGGGTTTGTAATTCCGAGGGCTGGCTTGAAGCACGCTACAACTACTGGTTTAAAACCAACCAATGGAAATCACAGGTTGAATAGTTTCTAATTATGTTTGATTCACAAAAAAAAATCTCCTCCCGTGATGTCTTGCTGCTGGCATGCATCATGGGAGGAGTTGTTTTACTTTTCCACCATCTGGCTCAAGGTCTTAATTACAATTGGGACTGGTCCGTCATTCCCGGCTACATCGCACGCTTTGACAGCGAGTCAGGAAACTGGAGAGCCGGACTGCTAACTCAGGGATTACTGGTTACCCTGCGCCTTTCACTATGGTCTATCCTGTTGGCCCTGCTTGCCGGAACGATTATGGGTATGTGGAGAGTCAGTCCACGCCCCCTGCTGCGCATGATCTCAAGCAGTTATGTGGGACTGGTTCGCAATATTCCACCGCTGGTGCTGATCTTTATTTTCTATTTCTTTCTTGGTGACCAGATAATGCAGGCAACCGGGATTACTGAACTTTCATATTCATTGAACGACAGCAGCTCCCCTGTACTGACCACTCTATTCGGCCCGGTGGAACAGCTTCCGGCTTTCCTTTCCGGGGTGCTGACCATGGCCCTTTTCGAAGGTGCATACATAACCGAGATTGTCAGAGCGGGAATTGAATCAATCGACAAGGAACAGTGGGAAGCTTCAGCTGCGCTTGGTTTCAACAGACGCAATCAGCTTATCCACATCGTTCTGCCGCAAGCATTTTCACGTTCACTGCCGCCACTTGCGGGACAATTCATATCCACAATCAAAGACTCATCCATTGTCTCGGTTATTTCCATTCAGGAACTCACCTTTGCCGGACAGGAACTCATGTCCGCAACGTATCGAACCTTCGAAATCTGGTCGCTGGTCATTGCAATGTATTTTCTTTTGACTTTTCCCTGCTCAATTGCTGTACGTGAACTTGAAAAAAAAATGAACAGTCACAGAGGATCTCATCATTGATGAACTAAAACCGCCTGCCCAGTAATAGCGGCTCCACAGGTTTCAAAATGATCTTCAATTACAGGGCTGCCTTGAGTGAAATATTGTTCGATACTATCAGTAATTTCTAAGAAAGCGTCTACAACGACAGGATCGAACTGGCTCCCGGAGCAGGATTTTATCTCTTCCACAATCTGTCCAAATTCAATGGCCTGCCTATAAGGACGATTGCTGGCCATAGCTGAAAGCGTGTCAGCTACAGCTATTATCAGTGCTCCGAAAGGAATCTGTTCCCCTTTCAGGCCATGCGGGTACCCTCCGCCGTCATACCGCTCATGGTGATGCAAAATAATTCCGGTAATATGGTCCAAACCGGAAACCGAAGCTACAGGCTTTACTATATCCGCACCGATAGTCGGGTGCTGTTTGACGGCTTCATATTCTTCATCAGTCAACCTGCCCTCTTTTTTCAAAATTGAATCAGGAAGGCCTATTTTGCCGATATCATGCAGATGACCTGCAATATGTAATAGCTCGCAATCCCTTTCAGGCAGCCCTAATTGCACACCTAAAGCTTGTGAGACAACCGCCACCTCTTCAGAATGTGAACAGGTATAATGATCCTTGGCATCAATTGCATTTCCCAATGACTCTGCAAATTGATGAACAGTCATACTCGCAACACTGTTGTCGCGCCTTTTTTTTCTAGTAAAAAAATTTATTATCTTTCTCATAGCTCACCATCAATATTGATATATGAATTAATTGTATTCCTGAGTGGAAATCTATTTTAATCGAAAATGATTGTCAATTGCATTTACGTTAAATTTTTAGTTTAAAATATAATGAGTTAGAATTCATTTATAAATTTCAATAAAATATGAATATTTAAAGGACAACTCAGTTAAAAAACCAGACATCTGCCTGAAATCTTGTTAGTTTTCACTAAATCGTAACATTTAAGACACAGTAAAAAATCATTCGGGACATAGATTGCCTTCAACAAAGTCGAGGAGGACTCCTGAATGTCTCTGAAATTAAAACTAATTACTTTTTGCGTTGCTATCGGTCTTATCCCACTGATTTTAATTGGCACTTTAAGTGTCAACATGGCCTCTAAAGCTCTTTCCCAGCAAGCATTCGGACAACTCGAATCCGTACGTGACGCTAAAAAGAAAAATCTTCAAGATCTAGTAGATAAGTGGTTTCAGGAAGTTCAACTCTTCTCTAACGTAAAAGAAGTCTATAATGCTGTTGGATTAATCGGTGAGTATGCCATGGAATATGAAATTTCAGGCAACCCCTTAGATGTTACATCAGAAGAATATAATGAAGTACACCAATACGCAGCCACTCCATTTATCCCCTTTGTGGAAAACCTCGGCTACGATGATGCCCTTCTTATCAACGATTATGGTCGGGTTCTTTTTTCTATTAAAAAAGAAAGAGACCTCGGTGCTGACCTGAAAAAGGGGCAATACAAGAATTCGAATCTTGCCCGTGCTTTTAAAAAAGCAGTTAAAGGCGAAATTGTATTTGCCGACTTTGAACCTTACGCACCCATGGGTGGAACTCCGGTAGCTTTTGTCTGCGCACCTGTTCATTCCCATGCTGGAGATATTCAAGGGGTAGTCGCCCTGCGAATTCCACTCACGGAAATCAATTCCATCATGACCCTTCGTTCAGGTATGGGAAAAACAGGTGAATCCTACCTCGTGGGCCCGGACTTCCTGATGCGCTCAGATTCTGAGCTTAGTCCAGAGTATCGGACAGTTCAAAACTCTTTCAAAAATCAAGCTAAGGGCAAAATCGATTCCGAAGCAGTTCAATTAGCCTTGAAAGATAAAAGCGGCACAGCACTGATAGAAAGTGCAAACGGCATTGAACAGCTGACAGCATATACTCCCATCAAAATCGGCAAAACAAGCTGGGCACTTATATCTGAAATCCACAAAGAGGAAGCTTTTCAGGCTGTAACAACTCTCAGAATATTTGCCCTGATAATATCGGCAGTCACAGCCGTAATTGTTCTACTTGTAACTCTGATTTTCCTGCGCCGCTCAATCCTTGGCCCTCTTGAAAGAATCGAAAAATTTGTTACCTCCATTGCCGGAGGTGATTTCAAGGCCACGCTTAAAGGAAAATTCAAAAGTGAGATCAAAAATCTTGCTGATGGAATTCAGGTAATGGTCGGGGAGCTTAAAAATAAACTGGGTTTTTCCCAAGGCATGCTGGACGGCATGACTGTCCCCTGCCTGATCTCAGACACTAACGCCAAAATATCCTACCTGAACCAGCCGCTCTGCGAATTACTTGAAAGCGGAAAATCCTGTGAAAGCTGGATAGGCCGCCCGGTTAAAGAACTTTTGCAGGCTCCTCCCGGAGAAAAGGGAATTCTGACCCGTTGCCTGGATGAAAAACAATCCATTGTTAACGTTGAACGCTGCTGGAAAACAAAAAAAAATAATTACCGGAACGTGCGCATCGACGCGGCTCCACTCTACGACCTTGATAACAAACTCATTGGTGGATTCGCTGTAATAGTTGATCTTAGCAATATGAAAGCCAAGGAAAAACAGATTAATGATCAGTACAAAATCATGGTGGAAATAACCGAGAAAGCAAAGAGCATTTCTAAATACCTGACCAAAGGCGCATCCGAAATAGAAACTCAGGTGGATCAGGTTTCTTCCAACACAGAAAAGCAATTTGACCGAATTGAATGTTCATCTCAGGCAATCACTGAAATGAACCAGACCCTCCTGAACTCAGTTACCAACGCGGAAAATGCGGCAAAGCAGGCTAAGCAGACCCGCTTGCACGCAGAAGAAGGCATGCAGACCATGACCGAAACAAGTGTCGCCATCAACCAACTGCAATCCCTTTCTGACACCGTAAAAGAAAATATGCACCGACTCGGCGAACAAAGTCAGTCAATCGGCGGTATAATCGGGGTAATCAATGATATCGCCGACCAGACCAATCTTCTGGCCCTGAATGCCGCAATTGAAGCCGCCCGTGCAGGTGAAGCTGGACGCGGATTCGCGGTTGTGGCGGATGAAGTCCGCAAGCTGGCGGAAAAAACAATGCAATCTACAAGAGAAGTCGAAAATGCAATCAAAAATATCCAAGGCTCCGCGCAATCTAATATCGAAAACACCGACCAGACAGTGGAAGCAGTAAAGCACGCCGGCGGACTGGTAGGAAAATCCGTGCAGGCATTTCAGGAGATATCAAGCATGTCCGTGGATACAGCCACTGAAATTGAAAGAATTGCTCAAGCCACGGACCAGCAATCTGAAGCCCACGACCAGATTCATAAAAGTGTGGAAGAACTTAAAAAATTGGCCGGGGATACCAAATCCGATATGCAGAAATCCACAGAATCGACAACTTCACTAGCTAGAACAGCACATGAATTGGAAAAGCTGATTGAACGACTCAGTGATGCTGCCGGACTCTAGCCTTTAACAATTCAGGTAAATAAAAATGCGCCCTGCTCCATCACGGAACAAGGCGCATTTTTTGATCATATATAAAACGAAAAATTAATCCGGTTTCATACTTTCCATTATAGCTTCAAGGCGGCAGGCTTCGCTTGCCAGAATATCCTCATCAAGCTTCTGTTCGGTAACTTTGAAAGGCTCACCAAGCAAAACTTTGCAAGGCATAAATGGCTTGGGCAGTTCAAATCTGTCCCATGATCTCTCAAAAACTATCGGATTGGAAGGATAAGCCCGCATGGGAATGATGGAAGCACCGGTCTTTTGCGCAATTGCCAGAATCCCCGGTTTAACCTCATGGCGCGGCCCTTTGGGACCATCCATAGTAATCGCTCCGACCTTACCTTTTTTGCGCATAATCCGAGCCACACCGAGCATGGCTTTCAAGCCGCCACGAGTGGATGAACCACGGGCAACATCATAACCGATACGCTCCAGCACTTCGGTGATGATCTGACCATCCTTGCTGTCACTGGCCATGGTCACCAGCGGTATTTTTTTTAGAAAACCAAGACCGATCAAGCTGAACAATTCGTTATGCCACAGGGCCAACATAAGCGGCCTGCCCTGTTCATGCAGACTGATGACATTCTCATATCCATCAATATCAAAGCGCATGGAGCGCACCCACCAGCGATACAGAAAGGCCACCTGCGGCGCGAAGATGACTGGATCGACCTTTATCTTCATAACTATGAATTATCCTGAAACTGCATGTTGTAAAGTTTTATGTACAGCGGACATTTTTTCAAAAGTTCCTTGTGGCTACCTTTGGAAACAATTTTACCTTTTTCCATAACCACAATCACATCAGCGGACAGCACAGTGGAAAGTCTGTGCGCGATAACAATGCTGGTCCTGTCCTTCATGAGATTTTCAAGGGCCATCTGCACAATGCGTTCAGCTTCGGTATCAAGGGCACTGGTAGCCTCGTCAAGGATAAGCAGCGGCGGATTCTTGAGCAGAGCGCGGGCAATAGTCAAACGTTGCTTCTGCCCGCCGGAAAGCCTTACCCCACGTTCGCCGACCATGGTTTCATAGCCTTCAGGAAGTTTTTCGATGAACTCATGAGCAAAAGCATTCTTGGCACTCTGCTGAACACTTTCAAGAGCTGCATCCTGGCTCACGTAGGCAATATTGTCACGCACGGTAGCATTAAAAAGGAAAGTTTCCTGCGAAACCATACCGATATTCAAACGCAGGGACTTCAAGCTATAGTCACTTACCTGCCGGCCGTTAATCTTAATCACACCCTGCTTGGCATCGTAGAAACGGGGAATAAGATTAACCAAAGTGGTCTTACCGGAACCGCTGGGACCGACAATAGCTATCTTCTGCCCGGCTTTAACATCGAGATTGATGTTATCCAACACTGGAGATTCGGAAGACGGATAACTGAAGGTCAGATTCTTAATTTCCAGTTTTTTAAAATCCTGTTCCAGTTCAGTCACACCGCCCTGCTCTACATTAATCTTCGGCGAATCAAGAATCTCAAAAACCCTTTCCGCCCCGGCAAGTGCGCGCTGGATGGTATGGTTGGAGGTATTCATCTTCTTGATCGGTTCATAAAGCATGACCAGCGCGGCAATAAAAGAAAAGAAAGTACCCGGTGTGGAATGACCGTCAATAACCTGCGCTCCGCCGTACCAGAGGACAAGGCCGATTCCGAAGGCTCCGACGATTTCCATGATCCTGGAAGAAAGCTCACTGTTCAGGACTTCTTTAATAGCGATCCTGACCAGACGCCCATTTTCCTGCTCAAATCTACCTGTCTCAAGCTTCTCATTGGCAAAAGCCTTGATGACCTTCACTCCACTGAAAGACTCCTGCAAGAGGGCGTTAATGTCGGAAATTTTACTCTGGTTCTTACGGCCCAGCTTACGCAGTTTTCTCCCGAAATAAAAAAACGGGAAAATCGCCAGCGGCAATACCAGCACCGCAAAGGCAGCCAGATAAGGATCACGATAAAAAACCAGACCAATCAGGCAGATGATAGTAAAAGCCTCACGGATCATCATAATAAAAGAAGGTAGGCTGGCCCGGATTTCAATAACGTCGTTCAAGATACGGGACATAAGCATGCCCACCTGACTTTCTTCAAAGAAATTCATGGGCAAACAGATAATCTTGTTAAAAAGATCATTTCTGAGTTGCTCAAGCACCAGCAGTCCGGCACTGTTCATCAGGTAGGTCTGTAAAAACCTGAACACACCTTTAATCAGCATGACAGCAACAAAGGCTATGGGCACCAGTGTCAGTGCCTCGCGGTCTTTGTTGATAAAGATATCATCCATGGCCGGCTGGATCAGATAAGCTGTTGCAGCAGTTGCGGCTGCAACGATTGCCATGGAAATAAAAGCAATGATTATCCTGAACTTATAGGGTCCAAAATATGAAAGACATCTCTTGATGAGATGTTTGTTTTTCAGATAGCTGTATTTTCCGCCTTTAGGCAAATTAGACTCCTTTATTGTGGCTGAACGCCGATTGCGCTATTTCCTTACTTCTCATTGGCGGCAATCGCAAGTGTCTATTCCATACAGATAGATTTAACTGATGACTTACCTTTCTTTTCATTGGATTAATCAATTTGACCGCAAAACATTGGCTGTTATCTTAATTCAATTAGAAGGAGAATTTAAATGTCAGTTAAAATAGATTGTAAAGGGCTCCCCTGCCCGCAGCCCGTAATCAAATGCAAAAACGCAATAGAATCCGAGAATCCAGCCAAAATTAAAATCACGGTAGACAACGAGGCCGCCAAAGAAAACGTATCCCGGTTCATGACGACCAAAGGATATGAAGTCAGCGTCAAGGAAAAGGACAATCTTTTCGTAGTTAAGGGAAAAAAAGATATTACTTCTGAATCTCCCGCTGAATGCGAAGTCTGTCAGGTTATGAATGACGATGAAATCGCTAACGTAGGCAGCAAAACGCTTGTGTTCCTGAACAGCGAATTTCTTGGCAATGGTGATGACAAACTAGGTGCCAGTCTGATGTTCAACTTTATTTCCACCTTACCTGAACTTGACGGTTCATTGTGGCGGATCATTATGGTCAACGGTGCAGTCAAGCTTGCAACTGAAGGCAGCAAATGCCTTGAGAAGCTTCAAGAGCTTGAAGAAGCAGGTGTTTCTATTCTTGTATGCGGTACCTGTCTCGACCATTTCGACCTGCTCGATAAAAAACAAGTAGGTGAAACAACAAACATGCTCGACGTAGTCACCAGCATGCAGCTTGCCAGCAAAGTAATTAAGGCTTAAGAAAGCCGACATGACCGACAAAAAAACTATCAGATTAAATAAATATATTGCTTCCGCAGGAATTTCTTCTAGGCGTGGAGCCGACGAACTCGTCCAAAAAGGCAAAGTTAAAATCAATGGTAAAACCGCTGACTCTCCCGGAATTCAGGTAGATCCTGAAAATGATCTCGTCGAGGTAAGCGGCAAACCGATACAGCATGACCAAAAAGCAGACGATCTTTACATCATGCTGCACAAAACCGTTGAAACAGTGACTACTGCCAGAGATCCGCAAGGCCGGAAAACTGTTATGGACCTGCTGCCTTCAGGGATTGTCAAACGCCGTGTATTTTCTGTAGGAAGACTTGATTTTTACTCTGAAGGAATGCTTTTGATGACCACGGACGGTGAACTTTGCAACCGCATGACTCACCCCAAATGGCATCTGCCCAAAGTCTATCACGTGACCATACGCGGTACGCTTTCCGAACGGGAAATATCCATCATGGAAGCCGGAATGTTCCTTGCGGACGGAGACGAACTCCTTGCTCCGGTACAGGTTAAAACCATTAGTAAAGTGGGCGAAACCACCAAATACGAAATGGTGCTTCATCAAGGGATCAATCGTCAGATCAGACGTATGTTTGATGAATACAACAAAACCATCCTGCGCCTGAAAAGAGTCCGTCAAGGTCGCGTGGAACTGGGCGATCTCAAGCCCGGAGAATGGCGCGAACTAAGCGCAAAAGAACTGGCTTTGCTTAAAAAAGATTTGAAAATAAAATAGGAATGCCTCCGGCGGCTTAAAACCTTTTAGTAAGGCTTCGCCGTTTTTAATGGCATACCAGCGTAAATTAAAAAGACCCAGATTTGATGATCAAATCTGGGTCTTTAAATTTTGTACTAATTTTAAACTACTTAATTTTCGTATTATCTTCCACATCCACACCTTCCGGCGGGATGAACTGGAATATTGAATCATCCACTTCAGGGTCAATTTCAATGTTACTCATGGCAACCTCATTGCCGTTGCCGTAGAAATCAACAACCAGAATCTTACTCATCATTTTCCGCTCAGGATCAATCCACGCAAAGGCCAGAACCATACCGGTTTCAGGTTCAAGAGGCAGCAGCTTGAGCTTGATCAGTCCATTATCATCACCCTGATTTTCGACCACAAAATCCTCTTCGAGCTTTGCCTGCCCGGAGATGAATTTGATCATGGTTTTGGAGTTAAAAAGCTGCTTGGTGCGGTACTTAAGAGCCAATTTGTCTTCGGGAAAGTAATCCCAGACAATTGATTCACCAACAATAAGCAGTTCCGGTTCCGGCTTTACTGATTCCCAGCGCAGCAGTGAAGGCTGTTTAAAAATAATTTTACCGGAACGGATATCCTGTTCCTTGCTTGCGGCATTGGTCAAAGTCTGGGTAAAGTCCGCACTGAAAGTTTTAATTGAATCGTATGTTTTCTGAATCTCGGCAGTAAGTTCATCAGCAACCGCTACAGAGCTGAAAGAAAGCAGGACCGAGACAACAAGTATTAAAATCCTGAATCGCATTATTCTCCTCGTGAATTCGGGTTCATCTACAAAAACTGTCTTAACCCTTTTGGATTGATTATGAAAGTACAACCTGTATCACAAATTTCCCGCCGACTCATCGAAGCCGAGTTATACGGCGAACTTTATGAAACCATGACCGAACAATTCGGCAAAGAAAAAGCCCTGCAAATCATAACCGAAAACCTGCAAAAATCGGCCCGCAAGTCCGGGCAGGCATTTGCCGCATCCGTAGACACGCCTAATCTCGAACATTTCTCAACAGTAGTCGAAATATGGGAAAAAGGGGATGCCATCGAAGTCGCTGATGTTTCCATCAACGACAATGAACTGACTGTAAAAGTTAGTCGCTGCCGTTATCAGGAGTCCTACCGCGAAATGGGCTTACCCGAAGAACTCTGCACCCTGCTCTCCTGTTCCCGAGACGAACCTTTCGCCAAAGGCTACAGCGACAAGCTAAGCATGGTCCGCGAAACAACACTAGCCGAAGGCGGAGACTGTTGTCCTTTTAAATTTGTTTGGAAATAGCCTCCGGCGGGTCTGCCGACAGCCTCTCCGAGGGCCAGAGAAACTTTTTGGAAAAAGTTTCTCTGGACTCTTCAAAAACTTTTAACAAGCTTCGCATACAGTGCATCAAACCGTCTCTAAACAATTAAACCGCAATATTTTCAAAATATTGCGGTTGTTCTCTTTATGTCGTCTTTTCAAGTTATATGCGAAGCATACTGAAAGGTTTTGAAAGGGATGGGGTCTGGGGAAGGGAAAACTTTTGCAAAAGTTTTCCCTTCCCCAGCCGCCGGAGGCTTTCTTAATCCTTAGTAATTAAAACTATACGTGGCTTGCTGCCGTCTTGCGGCCCTAGAATTCCATCCTGCTCCATCTGCTCGATAAACCGGGCAGCGCGGTTGAAACCGATGCGGAACCGACGCTGCAAGAGCGAAATTGAGGCTTTGCCCTGCTCCAGAACGAATTGTACGGCCTCGTTGTAGACCGGGTCATCAGATTCACCGGGCATGCTTCCTGCTCCGGGTCCAGATGATCCTGATTCTTTCCAGTCGCTGAAATCAAGCTCAAAATCCTGCGGATATTTTTTCTTCCAAAAGTCTACCACACCCTTGATCTCGTCATCTTCAACAAGTGCACCATGCAGCCTGCGCAGCTTGGAACCGCTGGGCTTGAAAAGCATGTCACCGCGTCCAAGCAACTTCTCCGCACCGATCATATCAAGAATGGTACGAGAATCGTGCTTGGAGGTAACCTGAAATGAAATACGGGTCGGGAAGTTGGCCTTGATGAGTCCGGTTACAACATCAACAGACGGACGCTGGGTGGCAAGGATAATATGAATCCCGGCAGCACGGGCCAGCTGCGCCAGACGCACAATACTGATCTCCACGTCCTTTCCGGCAGTGAGCATAAGGTCAGCCAACTCGTCAACGATGATGACGAGAGAAGGCATAGGTTCAAGATCTTCCAACTCTTCAGGAAGATCATCAGCGGACTTAGCAAGCTTTTCATTATAGCTGGCGATATTACGTACACCAAGACGGGCCATGTTTTCGTAACGCTTGTCCATCTCAAAAACAGCCCACTCAAGCGCGGATTTGGCAAGAGCCATGTCAGTGACCACAGGATGCACAAGATGCGGCAGGCTGGCATATACGGCCAATTCAATGCGTTTGGGGTCGATGAGCAGCAACTTGAGTTCTTCAGGTCCGGCCTTGTAAAGCATGGACAGGAGCAAACCGTTCAGGCAGACACTTTTACCGGCCCCGGTAGCCCCTGCAACAAGCAGGTGAGGCATCTTGGCGAGATCGGCAGATACAGGCTCACCCTGAATGTCCTTACCAAGAGCCATGGTCAATGCGGACTTGGACTTTGTAAAACAGCTGTGTTCGAAAATTTCACGCAGATAAACTGTCTGCCTGTTGTCATTGGGAATCTCAATACCAACGGAATCCTTGCCCGGAATAGGAGCTTCAATACGTACCGCAGTGGCTTTTAAAGCGAGGGCAATGTCATCAGTCAGGTTAGCAATTTTGCTGACTTTAACACCCGGCGCGGGACGGAATTCGAACATGGTTACCACCGGACCGGGGATAACTTTCTGAACCTCTCCGTCAATATTGAAATCCTTTAAACAAACCTTTAAAGCTTCTGTCTTCTCCTCAAGATCCTTGGGATCAAACTGAACCCCGGCAACCTTTGGTTCGGCAAGAAAATCAAGAGTCGGAAAATCCGTACTGGTATCTATCTTTTTAGCTTTGGGCTTCTTGGGCTTGGCTTTTGGTTTATCTTTTTTGGCAGGCTTTTCGTCAAAAGGCTTGAGTACGAGAACATCACCTTCTTCTTCAACATCAACAGATTCAGGAGTCTCTTCTTCAGCTTCTTTGATGGCTTTAGCTTCAGCCTTGGCCTTTTTGCGCTCAGCACGTTTAATTTTCTGCTCGGCCTTCATGCGTTTGGCTTTGCGGCCTACCCGCTCTTTGTTCTTGAGCCAGAAATCAGTAAACAAAGAACGAATTCTCTTGCCGATAGCAGCCCAGCTAAGATTAAGAGTCAGCTGAATTCCGGCAAGGGTCATGAACATCCAGAAAAGAAAAGCTCCCACAGGCTTGAGGTACTTGAAAGACCACTTGGAAAGAAGACCGCCGATAAAACCGCCTTCATGAATGACGAGGGACTTCTGGAACTGCACCAGCCACGGATGCGAAGACCATGCAAGCAGGCATACATAGAGAAGAACCAGCCCGGTCCAACGCCACCACGGTTGCCTAAGTGCAGAAATAAATGAGGTGATACCTAGAAAAAGAAAATAAAAAGGAACCAGCCATGACCCCAAGCCGAGCATTTCAACTAAAAGACCGGACGCATATGATCCGGCAGGTCCGATCAGGTTCTTGACTTTCCAACTGTCACTCACAGCCTGATTAAGGGTCGGGTCTCCCGGATGGAACGAGTACATGCTTATAAAAAGAAATACGGCTAAAAAAATCCAGAACATGCCGGATATCTCTTTTGCGAATTTTCCGCTTGGCAGTGTCTCATCCTCCGTTTGATCCCGGAAAAGGGCTGGTTGGCGCAGCGTCCATCTAATTTAAGATGGATAAGATATTCAATTTTCGGGGAGCCTGAGACTCCCCGAAATTATTAACAAATCAAATTACTTTTCACGACCGAGGTATTCGCTGGAACGGGTATCAACCTTGATCTTATCCCCTTCGTTAATGAACAGGGGCACATTGACGCCCAGCCCGGTTTCGAGAGTAGCAGGTTTGGTTGCGTTACTTACGCGGTCGCCCTGTACGCCGGGATCAGTCTGAGTAACAACGAGAATTACGGAAGCAGGCAGATCGATACCGATAACATCTCCGTTATAAAGCAGAGCCTTGTTGGTTTCTCCTTCTTTGAGGAAACCACCGGAGCCGCCAATAACATCAGCAGCAACGTTCATCTGCTCATAAGACTCAAGATCCATGAGTATATAATCAGTGCCGTCCTTGTACAGGAACTGCATTTCTTTAGTAGCCATATCCGGTTTTTTGACCTTTTCACCGGAACGGAAGGTCTGATCAGTAACACGGCCGGTGAACATGTTCCTCAGCTTGGTACGTACAAATGCGCCGCCCTTGCCGGGTTTGAAATGCTGAAATTCAACGATTTCGTAAGGTTTACCATCAATCTCAATCTTAAGTCCGTTTCTAAAATCTTTAGTAGAAATCATATTTCCTCCGAATAAAATATTATTTGCAGGGCCCCATATGGCGCCTTTAAGCGTTACCCCGCTGTCTTCATAGTAATAAACGTGACAGCAGCTGCGGTTTTCTGCGGCTAGAATATCGTCCCTAAAAACTAATCAGCTGCCACATGCGAAAACAATGCTTGAACGGCCAAGGCATAGCTCATTATTCCGAATCCGGCAATTACTCCAATGCACTGTTTTCCCATAAAACTTTGCTGGCGAACAGGATCTTCGGTGCGAGCCCAGATATTACTGATATGAACTTCCGCGCAAGGCACTTCGATCCATGCCAGACAATCCGCCAAAGCAAGGCTGGTGTGAGTGTATGCTCCGGCATTAAAGGCAACTCCATCAACCCCGTCTTCACGGGCTTTTTCCAACCTGTCGATCAAGGCCCCCTCGGAATTGGACTGGAAGAATTCCAGTTTGATTTCATCTGCCTTATCGCCCATAAGGGTTTTAAGATGTTCGGGAATATCTTCAATTTTATCAGAACCGTAAATCTCAGGCTGACGCTTGCCAACGTATCCGAGATTCGGCCCGTTCAGGATCAGGAAAGTTTTCATCAAATCCACCTTTCAAGTTCAGGTTCGGGGAAAATATCCTTGTAATGATTGCTTAGCTTGACTAGCCTTAATAAATAAGTGAACAAGGCAGGTTCATGCAACCACGAATAATCAAGGACGATTCCTTATGGATAATACACTTACGTTAATTAAAACCGTTTACGAGATCAATCAGCTTGAAGAGTTCGCTGCCCCGCAGATCATTCTTGCCGGGCGCTCCAACGTTGGGAAATCCTCGCTGATCAACTGTCTTGCCAGCAGAAAAAAGCTGGCTAAAATCAGTTCCACCCCTGGTAAGACCCGTAGTCTTAACTATTATGAAGTAGATCCGCACGGCTACTTTATTGTTGACCTGCCCGGTTACGGATACGCACGCTGTTCAAAGACCGAACGCGCTAAGTGGGCTAAGCTCATCGACAAATATCTGATGGACAATGCTTATGTCGCAGCGGCGGCAGTGCTGCTGGATAGCCGTCATAATCCGCAGCAAAATGATCTGGATCTCATTTCATATTTCCAGCACTGCAATATTCCCATTATTCCGATCATGACCAAGGCGGATAAAGCTAAACAAAAGGACCGTTCCAAGGTCCAAAACAAATGGGAAGAAATCCTCAAGGTCAAGCCGATCTGCGTTTCCAGTAAAACCGGTATGAACCGCACCAGACTCTGGAACCTGCTGGATGTAACCGCAATTCCCGAACTGGCAGATATCGAGGAAGAAAACGAAACTGAATAACCAAGTCAGAAAAATTCAAATCAAGGGCATTTCATCAAATGATGGAATGCCCTTTTTTATTAGCCAGTTTTAAATTTGGTCATATATTTTCCGAAATGCTCAGGCACGAAGACCCACGCAATCCTTCCAAGGGCAAGAGAGCTAACCAGAATATTTCCTAACCATGCTGCGACAATCGGCGGTAACGCCCCGCTATCCCCGGCTGAAGCACCGACCATGAACAAAGCGTAGTAAGCAAAGACCAACGCCAGCCCAAGCCCGATATTCAAATAAATATTCTCGGAAATTGTTACCAATGCCAACGAAACAAGGGCCATGGTCAAAAGCGAAAAAGCATAGGCCCACTTGGAATGCCACGCGGTAATCAAACGATCCACACTGGAACCGGACAGCTTAAGCTGCTCGATTACTTGATCCAACTGCCATAGCGGCAACTGGGCCGGGTCAATGTCAGGATCAACCACCTTAAAGACATTGAGATTAAGCTTAATAGGCATGGTGAACATCGGATGCTTACGAGAAGCGAAACGATCCGGGCTTAACTCAACTGCATTTTCAAGCTTCCAACCATATTTACTGCTGACCTCGGCACTCTCGGACGTGATAACCCGCTGGATTCCACTGTTGTCATCAGCGAACTCATACACGGTTATGCCCTTGGCTCGGTTACCAAAAGGCATGACTTCCTTGGCCTCCACCACAAAATTGCCTTCCTTGAGCCAGATATTCTTCAGCACCCGTTTATCAAGCATGCTTTTACGCACATCTTCTTTCCAGATGCGGTAGGCTTCCTGCTCACCGTAAACCCCGATAACCTGAGAAAATAGAAGCTGCCCAAAAGACCAGATCACGGCATAAATCACAAAGAATTTAAGGAACCAGAGGAGAGATAGCCCGCCTGTTCGCAGGGCCAAAAGCTCCTTGCTCCGGGCCATGACACAGAGCTGTACGATCATGGAAATCAGGAAAACCGCAGGCAGAATCTGGGAAAAGATGAGCGGCATCTTGACCAGAAAGTACTTGAGAATAGTACCCATTCCAAGTCCGGCCTCAATGAAGTCATCCAGACGGTCAAAGAGATCCGAAAGCAGATAAATTCCAGTGCCTACCCCAAGGCAGACGCACATAAGGAATATATTCTGCTTCAGAACATACGAGGCTAGATAGCCGGGAAGAAGTCTGCGAATCATGCTTCCTTCCTCCTGAATTTTTTCAGGAACGGAATCCTGATACTGAATGAATGCTCCATAACCGCCATCTTAAGCAGAATCACTGAAATCACTGCGAATGTAATATTTGGTAACCAGAGACCGACCACAGGTGTAAGCACACCGCTCTCCCCGAAAGTGACGCCAAGGGAAAGCATAGTATAGTACACGAGGAAAAGCCCCATGGAAATTATCAAGCCATATTGCTGCTTGAGGCCCCTGAAAATGCAGGCAATAGGTACAGCAAACATGCCAAGCACCAGACAAGCCATAGGCAGGGCCAGCCTTTTTTGAACCTCTACTTGAACCTTTTTAAAGAAACCGGGGTCAATATCGCCAGCCCTGTCTCCGGCACGACTGATGCGGACCAGCTTCTCCCATGACATTTCCTTAGGCCGCAGTTCATCCACGTCGTAACCCTTCAGGATATTGGCAAGAGGGATGCGCACATCATAGTTTTTGAACTTAAGTACGCTCAGTTGCTCATTTTCCTGCTGATAAATACGTCCATTCTCCAAGTGGATAAGCAGACGGCCCATCTTAGGATCAGTACGGATTTCGCCCAGCGGGGCCACGATGGTAGCAGTCATGCCTTTTCGGGTGTTATCGCGCACAAAAACGGAACGCATGATTCCGCTTTCTTCGTCCACCCCGTCAGCATAAAAGACAAGTCCCGGAAAATTCTTATTAAAAACTCCGGGTTGAATCGCCAGCTGACTCTGGGTGCGGGCGAATTCCATGAGCGCGTTACGAAAATTTTCCGTACCCCATGAAAGGCCGTAGAGTGAAAAATAAAAATCCGCCCCGGTGCAGAGCAGACAAAAGATAATCGGCGCAGGCAACAGCCTGTAAAGACTCAACCCACCGGATTTTAGCGCAGTGATCTCGTTATCCGCATTCATCCTCAAAAAGGTGAGGAAGATCGAAAGCATGGTCGCAATGGGGGTGAGCATGAGCAGAAAAAACGGACACAGGTACATGAACAGCTTAGCTATTTCCAAAACACCAAGACTCTGCCCCATAAACAGATCCCTGAACTGGAGTAGTCTTCCGATGAGGATAAGCCCCATGAACCCTGAGATACTCAGAGCAAATATGGATATGAGTTCTTTAAAAATATTGCGATGAAGAAGCTTCAATTTAGTTCCCGCAAAATATGCAGACAATAAAGTTAATCACAAAAAAAGTAATAGCAGGCTTATATCAGCCCATAACGCAGAATCAACCCGAAAACGGGAATTAGCACTCAGGGCTTTCATTACTGTTTTCAGCGTAAAAACGTTCCATGAATTCCATATCTTTGGGGGAAAGATTGAATCTCATGGCGGCCTCTTCAAGCAAGGAATTCAAAGGCTTCTCAGTTTCAGTCTGCTGCTCGGAAATCCATTTGATCGCTTTTTTGGTCAGTTCACAGGGAGGCACGACAGTAGTCATATATTTAATCCTTAGTTTTAAACGTAGTTGATTAATATTTATCAGTACACCAGCTTGCCGCCCCTTGCAACTTTGTGCAGGCTGGCTTACCCAAAGCGGGTAACTTGAAAACAAAGCCGAAACTTCCGGCAATCATAAAGGAATACCAATGACATCGCTATTTACCGCCGCCATTCTGGGCGTAGTTGAGGGGCTAACTGAATTTCTCCCGGTCTCAAGCACCGGACACCTGATCATCACCGGACATCTGCTTGGCTTTACCGGGGCAAAGGCGGCTTCGTTTGAAGTCGCCATCCAGCTGGGAGCAATCCTCGCCGTGGTCGTGCTTTACTGGTCCCGTTTCTGGGGGCTGGTTGTCCCTAACCCGGCTCAGCGATTTTCCGGCATCCGGGGACTCTACCTACTCTTCCTGACCAGTCTTCCGGCATCTGTGCTCGGCTTGCTGGCCCACGACTTCATCAAACTGCACCTGTTTAATCCATACACAGTAGCCTGGGCACTGGGAGTGGGGGCAATCATGATCCTGATTGTTGAAAAAAAGGATATTCGCCCAAACTGCTACTCTCTTGATGAAGTTACTCCCAAGCTTGCCCTTGGCATCGGGTGCTTCCAATGTCTTGCGCTTTGGCCCGGATTCTCCCGCTCAGCGGCAACCATCATGGGCGGCATGCTTCTGGGAGCTAAACGCAAAGTTGCCGCAGAATACTCCTTTATCGCCGCAGTACCAATCATGTTCGCAGCAACCGGATACGACATGCTCAAAAGCTATCAGCTCTTTACCATGGCTGACATGCCTTTTCTGGCTGTTGGATTTGTTGTATCATTTCTCTCCGCATGGGCAGCGGTAAAAGGATTTATCTACCTGCTAGGCAAGCTTACCTTGCGTCCTTTTGCATATTACCGCCTTGCGCTGGCTCCGCTGGTGCTTTTCTTCTGGAGCTAAGGACCGCTTAAACACTCAATAATCTGACCTATTTTAAAAAAAGTTTAAAAAAAGTCATTTTTTTGCTTGCCAAGCACACGCAGAATGTATAGAAAGTCTCCTCGTTGGGCGGGAAGTTCAGCGCACAAAAAGTGGCGAGGTAGCTCAGTTGGTTAGAGCATGCGGCTCATATCCGCAGTGTCGGGGGTTCAATTCCCTTCCTCGCTACCACGAGAATCACAAGGCTCTGCATTTTTGCAGGGCCTTTTTTCTTTTTCAAACGCTGGCAAATAAACATATAATTATTATACCGAATTTTTTATCATTTTTTACTTGCCAAGCGAATCAAGAATGTATAAACACTGTCCTCGTTGGACGGGAAGTTCAGCACACAAAACGTGGCGAGGTAGCTCAGTTGGTTAGAGCATGCGGCTCATATCCGCAGTGTCGGGGGTTCAATTCCCTTCCTCGCTACCACGAAGACCATAAGGCCCTGCAAATTTGCAGGGCCTTTTCTTTTTTACCCGGACACTACTCCAGTAGATCGGGATTTATTTTTCAGTAATTATTTCCAAAATCCGCCATTTCTGCTATTTCTTCAGGTAATCTAATGTCTAAACAACAGGATTATCATTTTGAAAAAACCTTCCAGTATCTATCCCTCTTCACTCGCTCGCACCCCATCTGCATTTTATTTGCTGTTAATTACCTTATGTACCTTACTCTGCTTCGCATCCAACTCATTTGCCAACAAAAAGCTCGATAAAATCACCCTGCAACTCAAATGGTTCCACCAATTTCAGTTTGCCGGGTATTATGCAGCCCTTGAAAAGGGATTTTATGAAGACGAAGGATTGGATGTAACCATCATTGAACGCGATCTGCGACACAATCCTATCGATCAAGTACTTGCCGGTAATGCTGATTTCGGAGTCAGTAATTCTGAAGTCCTGCTCCATTACCTAAATGGTAAAAGGCTTGTTCTCCTAGCTTCAGTATACCAGCATTCGCCATTGGTTTTTATATCCAAAACAAAACCGCTCATACACACAGCGCAGGAACTGAAAGGCAAAAATGTACTCATGAGTTCTGCATCACAGGATATTGAATTAAAAGTGATGCTGGAGAGAGCAGGTATATCTTTTTCCGACATTAATTTAATTGATCGTTTTGCGGTTCCTGAAGACTATTTCGACCCTGAAATTGATGTTATCGCCGCATACAGCACTAATCAGCCTTACTATCTGACAAAAGAAGATGAGTCTTACTCCATAATTTATCCCTACACCCACGGAATTGATTTCTATGGAGACACTCTTTTTACATCACGGGCTCAGTTGGATAAACACCCGGAACGAACCAACAAATTCCTCAAAGCCAGTTTGAAAGGATGGAAATACGCACTTGAAAACCCTGAAGAAATCATAGATATAATAATCAATAAATTCGGTTCACTTAAAACAAAAGGGCATCTTAAATATGAAGCGGATATCATTCGTACCCTGATTTTACCTGACCTTGTGCGCATAGGACACAGCAACCCATCCAGATGGGAGCAGATTGGCGCGGAATTTAAAAAACAAGGGCTGACCCAAAGCGAACGCAATCTCGCAGATTTCTTTTTTAATCCAACAGAAGGCAAAGTTTTAATCAGACAAAAAACAGCAGTCTGGGCTACAGCCCTATTTGCTGTAATTGTACTGATCCTGCTTGCGTTCATTTTGGTTGCCGGAAAATTCAAGCAGGAAATTAACAGCCGCCGTGAAATGGAAGAAAAGCTGAAAAAAAGTGAAAAATATTACCGCAGCCTCTTTGAAAACACCGGAACCGCAACAGTCATAATTACCCCCGACTACATGATAAAAAAGTGTAACAGCAACTTTGCTCAATTATGCGATTTGCCTATTGAAGATATTGAAATGAAGCAAAAATGGACTGATTTCATCGCTCCAGACGAAGTGGACAGAATGACCTCCTATGCAAAATCTAGAACTTTTACCGAGCACTCCTCCCCGAAATCATATGATTTCAAATTCAAGCGAGCAGACGGAGAAATCAGAAACGTCCATACACACGTAGAAGTAATTGAAGGCAGTACCGATTGCGTAGCATCACTCATTGATATGACTGAAAAAATAAAAACACAGGAATTGCTTATTCAGACTGAAAAAATGGTTTCAGTGGGAGGGCTGGCCGCAGGTATGGCCCACGAAATCAATAACCCCTTAGCCGGAATACTTCAGGCCGTACAAAATATTTACCGCCGGGTTTCACCGGAAATACCGGCAAATGTCAAAATAGCGGATAAAAATGGGTGTTCCTGCGATCAAATCAAAAGCTACCTGGAAGAAAGAGGAATTATCAGGATGCTCGATGGCATCCATTCATCCGGAGAACGGGCTGCTAATATCGTAAGAACAATGCTTAACTTCACACGCCGCAACGATGAAGGTATGACCGCCTGCAATCTGAACCGCCTTTTTGATGACATCATGAACATAATCACCTGCGATTATGACCTGAAGAAAAAATATGATTTTAAACACACTAAAATTATCAAGGATTATCAGGAAAACCTAGGGGAAATAAGCTGCATGCGCATTGAAATCGAACAGGTGCTGCTGAATCTGGTAAAAAACGCGGCATATGCTTCCAATGAAATTTCCGGTATCCGAACACCGACCATAACTTTACGCACTCGAATGGATAAAAAATTCATTACAGCCGAAGTAGAAGATAACGGTCCGGGTATAAATCCGGAAGTGAAGCGGCGTGTATTTGAACCTTTTTTTACCACCAAATCTCCCGGAGTCGGAACCGGCCTTGGACTTTCCGTCTCATATTTTATAATAACCCAAAACCACAAGGGCTTTTTTGAAATAGACACCGAAATCGGAAAAGGTACCAAATTCACAATCAAAATACCTATCGTTTAATATGCTTAAAATTATGAATAAAATTATTATCCCAATGGTTATAGCCTTATTGCTTCTGGCTTGTCCGGCCTGTGCGAAAAAACCTGTTCTCTACCCAAATGAACAATACAAAAAGGCCGGAGAAACAAAAGTTTCCGAAGATATTGAATATTGCATGGAGTTTGCGGAAAAAAGTGTAGGCAAAGAATCCAAAGGAAAAACATCGGCTAAAGCCGGCATTCAGGGCGGACTTATAGGCGGTGCAATCGGTCTTGGAATCGGAATTGTTACAGGAAGTCCCGGTTCATCGGCTATGGCCGGAGCTGCCGGTGGTGCTGCCGGAGGAGCTGTGGGCGGAGCAGTTCAGGACAACGAAGATCCACTGTACAAAAAATTTGTGGAACGTTGCCTGCAAGAAAAAGGATATGAAACAATGGGCTGGAAATAATTCCGGCTCTTAAAATCCATCATGCACAGGAATGTATTTTAGCATTATCTTCCTGTACTCGCCTTGGTTTTTCATTTCTTTCAACTCTTCGCTAACTCGCTTAAATGCCGTTGAGTTTTTCTTCCGGGAAAAAGCCAGGTATGTGTCCGACTGGGAATATATTAACGGCAATCCTGTTGCCGGATCAAGAATTGCTTCAATTTTTCCAAGCAGATTATGCTCATTTAAAAAATTTAATGCCGGGTAATAATCCGCAAAAATGAAATCAATCCTACCCAGCACTAATTTTTTCACATTGAGATCAAGATTCGGAACTTCTTCGATCCTCTTGAATACATTTTGCTTCAGAGCTTTATCTATTTTTTCTCCGTAATAAAACCCCCTGCCCACACCGCCGACATACTTTTGGGCTCCCTTAAACTCAGGTGAAAAAAAAGTATTAGATCCGGCAAGACGCAACGCAACAACTTTTTCTGTAATCAAAACGGTATCAGGGTATTTGAGAAATTTATTACGTTTTTCATTATACCCTGCGTTAAAAATAGCATCAGCAGTCCCCTTCTCCACCATGGTCATGGCTCTTTTCCAAGGGACAATAAGAACTTGCGGAGTGTATCCGGCCCGTTCTACCGCCTCAGAGACGATTTCCACCAGAAAACCTGTGGGTTTACCGTTATCAATATATGTCTGGGGTGGAGTATCTAATGTAACCAGTGTTAATTTTTTGGCATGAAGACTGCCCGGAAACATTAAAATTAAAGTAATAATCAGCAAATATAATCTGAACACAGCGTTCCGCACCTCCGTTAAATATCAACTACATATTAACACTAAAAACACCGCACTGAAATGATTCATTTAAATTTAAATCTGTTGTATCCTAAAAATAATTAACAACATTAAAAAACAACAAAATAATACGTTTCGGTGTTAAGTTTATCCTGTTAATGCCGATCATTTTTGTAATAAGACTTTAACCATAAAAAATGGCTGAATTATGTTGAGATTATTGACCATACTTATCACTCTCCTCCTGCTGCCCGCTATGGCCTGTGCCTGGCCGGGCAAAATAGTCGCAGTTGAAGGTGCGGCCTCATTTGTTGTGCTTAAGGATGGTCAAACTCCTGTAAAGGTCAACATTGCAGGAGTTAAACCTGTTCCGGGTATGGATTCCGCCAAGGCACGGCTGGAAAGCAGCAACCTCGTCCTCATGCGCGATGTTGAGGTCAGGGAACTAAGCAAGAGTGACGATGGAACCATCATCGGCGACATCACCGTTAATGGTAAATCCTTATCAAAAGAATTGCTTGATGAAGGTATTGTGCAAAGCTCTGCTCAGGCAGCCCCTGCGATCGATACCACACCGGTAGAAATCCCCAAGGAAATAATCGAACCGGCATCTCCCCCGGAAAGCACCCCTGCTCCGCAGACAGTAACCGCCCCTGCAACCGAAACTGATGCGGCAAATATTGCTGATGAACTTTTTCCGGAACCCTCTGCGCAAACAACACCCCAGCCTCTGCAAAAGCCAGCACAGCCAGCAATGTCGCAACATGCGCCACAGGTCCGCTATGTACAGGTCTACCAGCCACCGCAACAACAATTAGGACTTTGGCCCGGACGTCCGGCCCCTGCAATTGCGCACCAGCCGGTTCAACAGGTATTTCAGACACAACAACCCGGATTACAAACAACACGAGCTCATGCCCCGGTAGCGCAGCAACAGCCCCCCTCTGGGCAAGTTCAAAATCCCGGTGACGTAGCTAAGCGCGATTACGATCTGGCTGTAAGGGTTCAAAAGAACACCAGACGGACCAAGAATAAAGGCTTCTTCGTTCCAAAGAAAAAATCAGAAACATTTATTGGTGTCGCCGGCGGTGCACAGGCAGCCATGAAGTCCAAAAATGAAGCACCCTATTCATCTTTCGGTGGACTGGGGGGAATTTCAACAAGACATTTCTACCCTTCAGGATTTGGTATCGGCGGTGATTTTTTCATGAGTAAATCATCCGGTACCTCAGGAACCTACGGAGCAACGTATTATAGCAACGGAACCCTCAATACAAACGGGACCAACTATGACTACAAAGATAAAAGTTTTACCACCTACACATTTACCGGGGCACTGCTCTACCGCTTTTACACAGACCGGAACTTTACCCCGTACATAGCTGCCCATGCTGGGTATTCAATTTTTGATTACCCAAATAACATCTTTGAAATGTCTGATGGTGCCCCCGTTGCCGGTGGTGGTGCCGGTTTTTTATATGAATTCGATTCCGGCTTCACTATCGGTCTCGATACCCGCTATCTGAAAACCATAGGCGGTAAAAAGGATGATCCAAGCGGATTTTTTGATACACTCTTTAACATAGGTTACACCTTCGACTGACCGCTCTCTTTAATATATACGATCGAGCCCTTAACTTGCATAAAGTTAAGGGCTTTTTTGATTTCATTATTGACTTGTTCGAATTCGAGAGGTACTACCATTTACAAAAGAGTAGCACTAAACAGGCATTCATTTTAAGAACAGACCGCAAACGGAGAAAAAATGCATTTAAAATATATGTCGCGATTCTTTGCCGCATTTGTTTTTTTTACCCTTATGAATACTCCTGCATATGCCCACAGAGTTAGTATCTTCGCATATATTGAAGGGAATACAGTATATACTGAGAGCTATTTCAGTAAAAAAAGAAAGGTCCATAAAGGCAAGCTTGAAGTTTTCAGCACCAAAACCGGGGAAGAACTTCTTAAAGGAGTGACCGACAATAACGGTAACTTCAATTTCCCTATCCCTGAAGCCATCAAAGTGAATAAAAGCGGCCTTCTGATCAACCTCTACGCCTCTGAAGGGCACAGGGCGGTCTGGACCTTAAATGCAGATGAAATTTTCCCCGATACCGAGGAAACAACGCCCGCAGCATCGATCAAGGATTCCCCTGTCAGTACAGCTGAAACGCCCCCCCTTACTTCTCCGGCAGGCACAACACCGGAAACATCATCACAGGAAATTGCAGAGCTTACCACGCAGGTAAAAACTCTCACAAATAAAGTCGAGACCTTGAAACGGTTGATCATCAGCCAACAGGAAAAAGGTCCCGGTGTTAATGAAATATTTTCGGGGATCGGATATATCCTCGGACTTTTCGGAGTTGCCGCTTTTTTTCTTTCAAAGAAAAAATAATTTTTACGCCACCTTATTACACGGAGTGATTTCATGCGAAAACAGATTGTTCCCGTTCTGACCATCTTGTTGATTCTGGCCTTCAGCAGTTCTTCCTTTGCCCATTTCGGAATGCTGATTCCTGAAAAATCAATTATCACCCCGGAGAAAAAGAAAGTTGAGATGCAGCTTTCATTTTCACATCCATTTGAACTGGTAGGCATGAATCTGGTTAAGCCCAAAAAGTTCAGCGTTTTTTATGAAGGAAAAGAAACCGACCTGCTGCCATCGTTGAAAGAAACAAAAACAATGGACCACGATTCTTTCAAGGCAGAATACAAAGTAAAACGCCCCGGCATGTATACTTTTTTCATGGAACCTGTGCCCTATCCCGAACCTGCCGAAGATAATTACATCATCCATTACACCAAGACTATTGTATCCGCCTTCAACGAAGGGGAAGACTGGAACAAGCCCCTTGGCGTTAAAACCGAAATTGTACCTCTGACCCGCCCTTGGGGTAATTATGCCGGCAATGTTTTTCAGGGAATCGTCCTGCTTGACGGAAAACCGGCCCCCTTCTCTCGTGTGGAAGTTGAATTATACAATAAAAAAGGTGAACTGGCTGCACCCTATGAATGTATGGTCACACAAGAAGTACTCTGCGATGAAAACGGAGTATTCACCTTTGTCTGTCCGAAAGCAGGATGGTGGGGCTTTGCAGCCTTAAATGATGCTGATTATAAAATTAAAGGAAAAGATGTAGAGCTGGGTGCTGTGCTCTGGATTGAAATGGTTCCTTATAAAAATAAATAAATTAACACCCTAAAAGCCATTAGAGAACTAATCAAAAAAGGTCGGAAGCACTATCTTCCGGCCTTTACTTTTATCTCCAAGCTAATTATGACTTATTTGAAATAATTAACAATGTTGCCGAACTTAAGTTTTATATAATAATATTTAATATTTAACGGAGTAGGAATGCTTAACCCACAGGTTTTAGTTGTCGACGACAGCAAAACTATCCGCACTGTCATCAGTTCGGAACTAAAAAAGCATTCCATAGATGTAACCGAAGCCATCAACGGCACCCAAGGCTTAGACTTTACCCGTAACCATCACTATGATCTTGTAATAACAGACATTACCATGCCCGGCATGGATGGTTACCAGCTCTGCACTGAAATCAAAAGAAATCCGGACACCCAATCCACCCCGGTGATCATACTTTCCAGCAACGAAAGGCATGAACATATCGAAAGAGGTTTCGAGGTCGGTGCTGCCGCATATATAACCAAGAACAAAGCCCGGAAAGACCTGCTCCCATACATCAAAGAGATTCTGGACCGGGCTAAGCTGCTGCGCGACAAACTTGTACTGGTTGTTGATGATTCAAAGTACATTTTGAATGTCGTAAAATCGGGACTCACCTCAGCCGGATTTAAGGTAATCACTGCCAGCAACGGATTCGAAGCATTTGAAATTGCAAGTGAAATAGCACCTCATCTCATCCTTTCAGATATCAATATGCCGGTAATGAACGGCATCAAGCTTTGCGAAAAAGTTCAAAATCATCCAGCTTTAGCCCATATTCCATTCGTGATAATGAGTTCCGGTGCGGATCGCAGAACTATGCGCGAACTGCTACACAAAGGTGCTGCCGCTTTTCTGGTCAAACCTTTCAATATTGATCAGTTGGTAATTACCGCCGAAAAGCTGCTCAGCGACCATTTCCAGATTATTCTACAGCAGCGAGAAAATTTTAAGAAAGAACGCACCCTGCTAATGGGCAGTATAACCAGTCTTATTCAGGCTCTGGAAGCGAGGGATTCCTACACCAAAGGTCATTCTGACACGGTTTCAAACCTGTCAGTACGAATTGCTGAAAAACTGTCTTTAAGTGAATTTGACCAAGAGAGGATAGAATTTGCGGCAAGATTGCATGATCTTGGAAAAATTGGCATCCGCGATGATATCTTGCTTAAAAACGGCCCACTGAGCGAAGATGAATTTGCCAAGATCAAAGAACACCCGGTACTCGGTGCCGATATCCTGAACCCCATTCCAAGTATGGAAGATATTATCCCTGCGGTGCTGCATCATCATGAAAAAATGAATGGACAGGGCTATCCGCATGGGTTGAGCGGTAATGAAATTCCGCTATGGGCAAGAATCATCTCCATTGCCGATGTTTATGATGCCCTGACTACCGATCGCCCGTACAAGGATGCGTTCACCCATCAAGCCACCATGGAATTCATTGAGCAAAAAGCAAATGTAGAGCTATGCCCGGAATGTGCTAAAGCTTTTCAGGCTGTCATGCTCGAAAATGACAGCCTGTTGTATTAGAATTTTAAGCTGGATTAATCCGATCCAGCCCGGAAACTTCCCAAGCTTTTTCCTTATCCACTTCCTCGCCGCCATCAAGAATTGTTTCCTGCATTTCTCCATCCACATCCGCGCTCTCTTCCACACCCATTTTAAAAATGAGCTTCTGGTTGGTGTCGTAGATGTAAGCGGCCTCTTCATAAATATAAAACTTAAAAGGATTCTGCATAGTTCCTCCATTAAATTAGTGTTCACAAACACAGGACTTTTATCACTTTGCGCAATGACAAGAAAGGGCTAATATTATAAGAATGCAATTTGCAGACTAATCCCAACCACCCAAAAACACCGGGAGCAGGCATGAAGCTTAAGATCATCTCTAAAATTTTATGCGCTACTTTTTTTCTTGTGATGCTAATAAGTTCCGCTGCAACAGCCGAAATTTCGACCTATAAATGCCAAAACGGCCCTGCCTGTATTGATGAAAGAGTCAATTTCGGAGCAGCTGAAATCAAGTGCACTGACGTTAATGGAGACGTGCTTTCCAACTGGATCTGTGAATACGAACTGGAATATACCTGCACAAACAAACTGACCGGGGAAGTCCGCAAAGGCGGTTTCGATCCCATTGGCGGCGCGCTCTGCTCAAAACTCTGCGGCCCGTGCAAGGAAGGTTGGAAATAATTTAATTTATTGGTTCCGCAATACTTGCCAAGCACACGGCAATGTTATAGATAACATCTCTTCACCTGAAGGGGCTTAAGAATTTCTTTTTCTTGCAGCCTCTTGCATCATATTCCTGCGTGTATACTATATAAGTAGGAAGTGTTCTTTGAAAAAATGGGGGCGCACTGGTTTCGACGGGGGTGAAAGAAGCCAAGGTTGCAGGTCGTGGCGCCGCTGGCCACGTAAAAAGCGGCACAATCATAATTGCAAACGACAATTACGATTACGCAATGGCAGCTTAATTAAGCTTGCCATGTCATAGCTTTGATGTCTGATATTAGCTTTGACAACAAACCCATCAGACTGGCTATCTCTGCGTTGCACGTCCGTAGAGAGGCGAGAACCCAGCACGCGCTGGCTCATTTGTTGCCTGTTCAGGGGCGTTCATTTGGGCGAGAAACAATACTTGAACTAAACCTGTAGACATCTTGGTGGAGCATTCTCGGACGGGAGTTCGATTCTCCCCGCCTCCACCATTTCATCATTTTCATACCGTCCCATACGGTTCAAAGAAGAACGACAAACCCTTGTTATTCCTAGGAATAGCAAGGGTTTTGTTGTTTCTGGGGTGTCCTTCTAAGTCCGGGTAGACGCGTTGACAGCCATACCCAGATGTGGGTAGACGGGCGGGTATACCGCATCAGCCAGTCTGATCTACCCGCAAAACAGGAGAAACCCATATGGCTCTTACCGTAAAGCAGATTCAAGCTGCAAAACCCAAAAAGAAATTATACCGCCTCGGTGATTCAAATGGGCTCTGTCTCGAAATCACACCCTCCGGCACAAAACTGTGGAGATACCGATTTCGTTTTAACGGCAAAGAAAAAATGATGTCTTTAGGCTCCTACCCTGCGACCAGTCTAAAAGAAGCCCGAGACAAACGAGACGAGCAACGTAAAATTCTTGAACGAGGAATAAATCCCTCCGAATATAAAAAAGACCAGCAGGCCACAGTAAGCGGAGAAAATGAATTCGAAGCAATAGCCCGCGAATGGCATACCAAATTTAAAAGCACTTGGACCAAAGGACATGCCCAGACAGTTATCAGACGTCTTGAGCTGAACTGCTTCCCTTGGATCGGCAAAATGGTTGTCAGTGAAATTGAACCGCCGGATGTTTTGAAAGTCCTCAGAAGGATCGAAAGCCGGGGTGCGCTCGAAACAGCACACCGGGTACGCAGTATTCTCGGACAGGTTTTACGCTATGCCGTTGCCACCGGACGAGCCACCCGCGATGCTACAGCGGACCTCAAAGGTGCCCTGCCCCCGGTAAAACACAAGCACATGGCAACCATCACCGACCCCAAACAGATCGGCCCCCTGCTCAATAATATTGACGAGTACCAAGGCAACACCATGACCAAATGTGCCTTGCAGCTCGCCCCACTCGTTTTTGTCCGTCCCGGAGAGCTACGCCATGGCGAATGGGAAGAAATAGATTTTGATACTGCCGAATGGAGAATTCCGGCAGAAAAGATGAAAGCCCGCCGTCCTCACATTGTACCGCTTTCCCGGCAGGCTCTGGAAGTCCTCTTCGAGCTGAAACCGCTTACAGGCGAGGGTAGATACCTGTTCCCCAGCATCCGCAGTAAATTATACCCCATGAGCGAAAACACCGTTAACGGTGCCCTGCGTCGCCTCGGTTACAGCAAAGAAGAAATTACCGGACACGGCTTCCGCTCCATGGCCTCGACCAACCTCAATGAAAATGGCTGGAAGCCGGACGTAATTGAAAGACAACTTGCCCATGTTGAAGGAAACAGCGTGCGAGCAGCTTATAACCACGCCGACTATCTGCCGGAACGCCGCAAAATGATGCAGTGGTGGGCGGATTTTCTGGATGCTTTAAGAAATAAAACAGAAGTTCCAGCAATAGACTAAAGGGGTTAATTATGATTTCCAAACTGAAAAGAAAAGCATTTCGCATGACTATGCTTACCCTTATACTTTTTGAAATAAATGTTCTGTATGGCTTGGTTTTTGTCCTTTCATTACTTGGAGCCGTAACATTAAATTTTTCATTGCCAATAAAAATAATCTTGCTTGTTTTTGCAGCTGCATCATTCTTTATTTCATGTAAGTCAACTTACTCTAATTTTGAGCAATTATGGCTGCACAGGACTTTGGAACAGGTCTTCGAGGGAAGAAAACTTGAACGTCATTCCATTCTTTCCTCACAACCATCTGAATCAAAGACTGAAAGCATAACAAATCAACTCCATGACAATGGTCTGACAACAGATCAGTATATCGCTAGCCTTGAACAAAAAATCGAATCCTTAGAGACTCAGCTAGCCGAGAAGGAA
The DNA here is from genome assembly GCF_010470665.1 of Desulfovibrio sp. JC022. Classification (NCBI taxonomy): domain Bacteria; kingdom Pseudomonadati; phylum Thermodesulfobacteriota; class Desulfovibrionia; order Desulfovibrionales; family Desulfovibrionaceae; genus Desulfovibrio; species Desulfovibrio sp. JC022. Next base: position 68,790 of record NZ_VOPZ01000013.1, read on the forward strand.
GAAATCATAAACAAGAGTGGCTGGAAAAAATGGTATCTCGCTGCCTGTTCAGCCATGGGTGAAATCATCCGCGAAAATACTGTCAATTCGTCCAGTCCGGTGACAATTAAAAGGGATGCTTTTTTCGAGCGCATCAAATCGAAGTATCCCGATCAGAATGAGAAGGAATTCGGCTCTGCGAATCGTGAAGCATGGAAGTGCGTTCCCGACACAGTAAAACACACTGACGGTTCTTCTTAAGGGGTAAAACACGTTAAAGAAGACTATTTTACCCCTCCTGCCCTTAAAAAACATCCTCATTTAATACAGGGGTTTAAATTTTAAATTTACAATTTAAGCCCCTTTACCCCTTTTACCCGTCTAGTAAACAAATCCGGTTCTTGTAGGCTCCTCCGAAACGTCAAAACACGGAGGAAAAACTATGCGAACCGAAACCAATCACACCGCATACCATCTGCCCAATACGGGCTTTGTAAGACTTGTTGATGTCCTGAAAGTCATTCCAGTTTCCAAGACAACTTGGTGGAAAGGAATCCAGACCGGACGCTTTCCCAAGCCGGTAAAACTTACCGAGCGCACAACCGCTTGGCGGGTCTGCGACATCCACAAACTCATCGAAGAGCTGGAAGCATAGATGTCTGACATGGCGTCTATGGCTTATGGAGGGGGCTGCTTGCTCCCTCCGCCTTCCTCTTTTCCGCATGGAGTGCTTCCGCCTAGAATCGAAGATTCACTCGATGTCGCGGCTTCGGCCTACAATGTTCCGCTTGCCGTCCCGGCCATTACCTTTCTGGCGGTGATCGGGGCCACGGTGGGCAGAACTCGCGGCCTTGAAGTCAAGCCGAGCTGGATAACCCACCCGAATCTGTATTGGGCTTTGGTGGCGAAATCCGGCACGGGCAAAAGCCCTTGCTCTGCCGCGATCATGAAGCCGATCCATGAAAAGGATCAAACCGAGTACCAGAAGCATAAGCAGGAACTTTCAGAATACGAGCTGGATTTAAAGGAATGGAAAGCCGATTTTGCCCGCGCCCAGCGTGAAAATGAAAGCCTCCCGGATAAGCCAATCTGCCCGATCTGGAAGCAAAGCTATATCGAGGACAGCACCACGCAAGCCCTTGGCACAATTCTGGCCGGGAATCCTCGTGGCGTGCTCTGGTATCGTGATGAGCTGGCCGGGCTGCTCTCTGATCTTGGTCGTTACGACAATAAGGGCAGCGATGGAGGCGACAAGGCCCGTCTGCTTTCCGCTTACGATTGCGGACCGTGGAAGGTATCGCGCAGCACTAGAGAAGGACTGCATATTCCGCATGCCTGTGTTTCCATTTTCGGGACGGTCCAGCCAAAGCTACTGCCGAACCTTTTCAAACCGCAGGATACCATTTCCGGCTTTCTGCCGCGTTTCCTATTTGTTCGCTGTGAACAGGAAGCACCGCCGCTTTGGACATCCAAAAGTTTCGATGGAGAGCAGGCGGAACACATTCATGGATTCATTCATCAAGCACAGGGCTTGAGTTTCGGGCCTGATGATTCGCCGCAGATTATCAGCTTGTCGGACGCTGCCCGTGAGTTGGTGCAAGAGTGGTACGACCAGCAGGTTTTGGCCCACTGGTACCAACCGGAGCTTGAGCAGTTTGAAGCACTTGCTCCAAAACTGCGTGGTGCGTTTTTCAAGCTCTCGCTGATCATCCACATGCTTGATTGCTGGAGCGCGGGAAAATCAGAACTCTGTCCGGTCCACCCGGAGTCGATTCAAAAAACGATTCATTTGATGGAATGGCTTGAGGAGCAGCAAAGACAGGTTTGGACTTTGCTTTCTGCCGGGAACAAATTTCAGGAAACTTCGACCATGGGGCGCAGGGTTGCGCGGGCCATCGTTGTCCTTTCAAAAGACCTGAATCAGTGTCTGTTGCCGACTTCAAAAATTGTGGAATTTCTGAACCGAAATCTGGCTGATTCCTTCCATGTGAAAGCGGATGCGGTGGGCAAAAGTTACAAAGAACTGGGCATAGAAATCGGGCGCAACAGCCGCGAAAGAGGTGCCAAACTCACCCCGGAAATCATCAAAACGCTCTCCCAATACTTTCCTGCTGAAAAAGGCGTCATACCCGTCACAGGCGTCACTGACCCCGATAAAAATCATGGAATTCAGATAGATACAAAAATGACGGCTGGAGTGACACCTGAAAATCAGGCGTCACCAGATGTCACCGTAGAAAAGTCCAACAATATCAAAGTTATGAAACAGGAGTGACGGCTATGACGTCTATGACACGTATTTTAGAGTTCTATACGTTTTGGGGTTCCATGACGCTCAAATTCTTCCATGGAGTCAACCCTGCGACGGTCTTTCGAGCTGGAAAAAGCGACCGAGCAGCGCATGGATTGATGCGTAATTGCTGTCCAAGCCAGTTTACCCAATGTTTCACATTGGGAACTGGCGAGGGAGAAATCTCCCTTCGATCCCTCTTGCTTTTAGAATCGTGCAAACACTCCATTCTCTGCGAGGGTTGGACGCCATGAAGAATGAAGAGAAGCGCACCGAGTTCGTGAACACGCGGGTCACTCCCACCGAAAAGCACTTGCTCAAAATTCAGGCTGAAGCGGAAGGCATGAGCGTCGGAGATTTTGTCCGCATGCAGCTCAACCGCCCCCGCGTCAGAAAGACGAAAGTCGAGAGGCAGAAGGTCATCCATCTGGCCCGCATCGGAAACAATCTGAACCAGATCGCTCGCTGGGCCAATACATATAAAAAGAATGCCGAGGCCGCACAGGTCATGCTGGTCCTGCTCGAAATCAGGGAAGAGTTCAAATGCTTATGAAAGTCTTCCGGCACGGAGTCGGGCGGGGTTCCAAAGTCATCGGATATGTGACTGGCCAGCATGACGCCAGACGGAAGGTCACGCCGCCGGAAGTTTTGCGCGGTGATCCTGATTCAGTCTGTGACCTCATCGATACGACCACCCGCAAATGGAAATATACATCCGGCGTTCTTTCGTGGGCTCCGGGTGATGAAGTCACGCCCGAAGACGAGAAAAAGCTCATGGACGGCTTTGAATCGATGGCCTTTGCCGGGATGGAGCCGGACCAATATTCTATCCTTTGGGTGCGGCACAGTCATGCTGGACATCATGAGATGCACTTCGTAATCCCGCGCACCGAGCTGCGGACGGACAAGGCTTTCAATCCCTGTCCACCGGGATGGGAGAAGCAATACAACCCATGGTGCGAGTTGCAAAACCGCCGCCGCAACTGGGCGCGGCCCGATGAACTGAAACGCGCAAGGCTGGTCAGCCTCGGCAGCTCAATCCAAAGTTACAAATCAGGCAATGCTTCCGAAATTCGGCGCACCGTGACAGAGGCCATTGTTCAGGGTGTTGAAACAGGCCTGATCCATAATCGGCAGGACATCATCAATACGCTGGAAGAGTTCGGCTTCGCAGTGCCGCGTAAGGGTAAGGAATACATAACAATTGAAATACCGAAGGACGAGAACGATACCGTTTCCCGGAAACGCAAAAACAACCGTATCCGTTTAAAAGGAGTACTCTATGCAGAATCATGGACAGTCGAAGAGTTCAAACAACGCGCTGAGCTTGGCCGAGAAAATGAAACAGCAGATGGACGAGCAGGCGCAAAGTTCCAAGCAGATAATTCAAGAAGAATTGCAGAACTTGAGCAGCGAGTTGCAGGAATCCGCGAGACACGAGCTGAGTACCATCGAAGCCGCTATAAAAGCAGAAGTTATTCAGGTCAGGAGTCGTCAGGAAAGCTTGATCGAAAGCTTAAAAACAACCTCACGTATCCCGCTGCTGGTATCCATAGCCCTCACGATTCTGGTCTGCCTGACGATCATCGGCGGGACCATGATCTGGGAGAAGTGGGAGGTAAAAAAGTTGCAGGGAATAACGCAAAGCCTGAAAGAATCCCAACTGGCTTCAATCAAGCTTACGGAAAAGCAGAAAAAGGTAAAAATCCTGATGGACTGGGGAATCTATCCGCACGTTCAAGGAAGACAGAAGTACCTGATTTTCCCCAAGGGCATGAAAATCCAAACAACGACGACCCGAGACGGGGATGCAGCACTATACATAGAAGAGTAGATTATGACCGAGTTACAGCAGAGCTTATTGGATTTGATGAACCGGATCGAACGGCAGCAGGCCCAACGGTTGGCAGCGCAAGACGCCAAGATAGCGGCCTTGGAGCAGGAAATACAAGGCTGCCGCGACTTGCAGAACGAATTGGAGAGAGTATTGAGCGAGTTGGAAAAATTGTTCGCTCGATGAAAAAGTTAATGTGGAGGTTTAAGAAAGTTAGAGGTCGGGGTGCTGGGCTTGGGAGGTGATAACAGGTTTGAACTGTTGCATATTTTGCAATAGTTCAAATTTTGTTTTTAATCGGATGTAATAATTCTTGTCTTTTTCTGTCCTTTTTTGTCTTTGGATTTTGATTCCACATAATTTTTTAAAGTCGCAGATAAAGACAGGGAAGGACAAATAAAGACAGATCGAGACAGAAAAAGACATGGAAAGATAAAATTTACTGCAAATTTTCAGGGGCGAGTTGTTGCGACAACTCAACTGTCAGATGAGATATGAATTCTTCTCTCTATAACTGTAAGAGGATCTCTGAATCTTCGGCTAAATTAAAGGAAATTGTAATTCCTACAATTCCCTGAGTTGCAGCATGAATTAATTCTTGTTGCTGGATCAATGATCCCAAATTCTTATTTCCGTGAAATAGATTGTTTCTTATCCGTGAGGATATATATGCAACACACTTTAATTTAGAAATATCTGTAGCGTTGTTAGCACGTATGGCTTGAAAAGATTGTAATCTACAGTCTCGCTCTGTTCTTCGGAAATTAAGGTTGTTAAATTTTGTTTGTCCTTGCCTGCTCTCGTAGCGGTTTTTAAAAAAAATATAAGCAAAATTTAAATGTCTGTTTAGTCGGTAATTATTATTTCTTTCCAGAATATTCCTAAACACAGGACATCCTAAACTGCCGGTGTTGTTGTTTAAAGTAGAAATTATTTTACGTTCAGCAAATGCCCATGCTAGAACAAATTCGCTTACTGCAATAAAATCTGTAGACTCGTATTCTAAACTTAAGTTATCGGCAATCCAGTCTGCAATCATTTCGTTTTGTCCTGTATTTCAACTAAATGTAGATATTATTTCAAAATTCTATGCGACCATTATTTATATTTGTATAACGCATTTTCAATGAATTTAGATAATTTCTCTTTTCTTTTTTGTCAGTGACACCAAAGTATATCCCTAATAGTCCAACACAAATAAGTGCTGTTCCAACAATAATATCATTTTTTTGACCATTTCCTTTTATAAAAAACAAAAAAATAGCCATTGCAGTAAACAAATATGGTATTATATTTTCAATTTTAAATGAATTTAATTCTTTTTCACATTCTTTAATTTCCATTTTAAGTTTTGCTATTTCTTTTGATTTTTTTCTAATAGCTTTGGCCTTTGCTTCACGTTCAGCTTGAATGCGTGCTTTTAGCTCTTTTTGTTCTTTTTCTTTTCGCTCTTCTTCAATTCTTTGAGTTTCTTTTTGTTTAGCAATTGCCGTTCTTCGCATACGATCTTGTTCAGCCTTAATTCTTTGAGCTTTTAAAACGGCTTCACTTCGTTCAACAGAATAATGGATACTTTTTTGGGTTAAGAGTGAGGTGACATAGCTTTCAGCTTTTTCAGCAGAAATTTCAAAGAATTCTTTATTTAAATGGTATTGAGCTAATTGTTGATGTAAATATTTTTCAGTACCCTCGTGATCCTCAACAAGCGCAGCCCAGAAAACTTTATATGGAGTAGGGACACCTGTAACTGAGGATATTTCTGCTGCTCTTTTTTCAGGTTCTCGCGAAGTTCTACCTATTTTGACCATATTAGGCATTTGATTCTGCCTAAGGATGTATATGTAACCAAGTTTTCCCATTTATCATCTCTTAATGGTTACTTAATTTTACGTGCATCTTTGCCTTCGCAATAATAGTCTCCATCGCAAGCATACACTCCAGAAACAATATGGTTATTGTCATATTTGATCCAATATTTTCCATAATTTTCCATATCGAGAAGAATCTCAGTTACCCGGGGTCTGCCTATAAGGCTATGTACTTCATATTCATGCATTCCATATTCTATAAGTTCAGGAACATTTGCTCCTTTTGACTTTATTTTTTCCATTATAGCAATTTTTTTAGCTTGTAACTGGTCTATTTTTTTAAAGACAAGATTTCTTTCACTTCTAAGCTTGCTTGCAGTAGACCCTTTTGCTTGTCCCAAATGTTTTTGTAGTTTGGCTACCTCGTGTTCAAGTAGATTCAATCTTCTTTGTTGCTCTTTTATTTTTGTTTGGGCTACTGAGTCCGAATTTATAGCTTCAAACTGTTTTTTCAGCTTAGACATGTCAAGAGTTGCTTTAACCTTCATTGTTACAGTCATTGCCCCAGCTTTGTTCATATTCCATTTTTCGTCTGAAGCCTTAACTTTTACAAGAGCGGCCGTAAAAGTATTAATCTCATTTTTATCAAGTTTCCCATTAACCACTTTTGTTTGACTTGAAATAAATGTTCCTGCTTTTTCCATAAGTTTTCGCTTCGCTTCAAGAAAACACATATGACGGGCATCATTCCTTGAATCGTTGTCACCGAGAGTATAAGTGTGACTACTCGTAATAGTAACAGGTTTTGCCCAAGCAACTGAATGAGTAAGAGTAATCAGAAAAACGATCAAAAAGAATATGGCGGTACGAGGACTCCTCATCATATGACTCTCAGCGTTAAAAGGTTTTAAATTCATTTAACATCATCAACTAAACCTTTGACCAAATCACCTAGCCCTCCAGAGCGAAGAGTCAATCGTAAGCAGACTTCAGCTTCACCGGATTTAGGGCTATATTTCTCTCCACATACAGAAGCAAATCGGATAACACCGTGACTTTTGAGGTTGATGATATCCTGTTTGATTTTTCCGTTTCTTACCAACGTTTGCCGTTCAACCTGAAGCCCATTGATTATTTCAACTAATCTTGCTTGAGCGACTGATCGGGCAGCAAGCAGGGCCATGCTTTTGGAATCTCCTTCGCCATGACCAACGACTTGAAAGTAACCAGCATAAAAAGCTTCGTTCTTATCTGAAATTTCATTGAACGAACTGTGCGCTTGATTTTCTGAAGCGTATGAAGTTTGTGCTCCCATGCTGACAAAAGTTAGCATGGTCAATATAATAGCGAAATATTTTACAAAAAACTTCATATTACGATTTCCTGTTAGCTTGGTTATATGAGTCTTGTTAAAATAAATGGCAAATAATTGGAAGATTAATTTACTTTGGATTTATACATCTTGGTTTAACTATAGATAAATATCTGTATAAAACGAGGGTTAAATTCGTCTCTATTTCCCTACACTTCTTAAAAATGACCGGGGAGGTTCATTTGTCTGAAATTCTAACCCTTGACTCCTATCCCCGCTAAGGCAAAAATAACCAAAACAAGACAAGGCTATGCTAAAAAACATATTTTTTAAAAATTTCAAAAGCTTCAAACAGGCAACCCTGCCGCTTGCCCCATTTACGGTGTTGATAGGGACTAATGCTTCCGGCAAAAGCAACGCCATTGAAGGCATGCTCTTGTTAAACCAAATTGCTGAAGGCCGTAATCAGGCAGCACCGAAGGATTACAGCCAAAACATACGTGGACAAATCAATCACCTTGGGTATTGCGGGGAATCTCGGTTTGCCGTTGGTTGCTCCAAGGATGAATGGAGCCTTACACTTGAATTAAAAACAAAGAATGATGGCCTGCAAATAGTTAATGAATCACTTGAAATAATTGATAAAACTAATTACCCAAACAAAACATATATCAAAGAGTTAAACGATATACTCTTTCTTTCACCAGTGCCAAGACTTATGCGTGCCCCAAGCGCAAAGTCAGAAAAAAGCATACACGCCAACTGCCGTAATTTATCCGGTGTGACTTATAACATATGTAGGAATCAAAACTCTCAAACACAAATCCTTTCAATACTCCAAAGAATACTGGGAATTAACGCCAAAGCGATTGAGTTTCAAGAAACCGACAGGGAAATGGTAACTCTAAAACTGGTAGAAAGCTTCGGTGATAAAGTTAAGAAATGGGAAGCATCTCTGCTTTCAGATGGAACATTACGCATTCTGGCGATTATAGCGGCTTTGCTTTCCGCTCCTGCGGGAACACTAGTGGTCATTAAAAATATAACCGAAAGAATTCATCCCAGCGGCGTAAAATATTTGCTTGAAGAAATGTACAGCATAGCCCTCGAACGCGAATTGCAGGTTCTAATTTCTACCCACAATTCTACCCTTATGGACACCGTACCACCTGAATTACTTGGAGATACAGTCTTATGTTATCGTGATGCTGAAGACGGCAGCAGTAAACTAATCAAGCTTTCCGATCTCAGTGATTTCCCGGCTCTACTTGCTCGTGGATCACTTGGAAAGCTTGCTACTAAGCAACTACTCGAAAAAGCAGCAAAATCAGTTTTGACTCCAGAAGAAAAGAAACTCAAAGCTCTAAAATGGATTAATAGATTACAACAGTAAGGTGTTAATTTACACTGTGGTGTCATTTGAGAGGTCATTCAATCTATAACTGGTACTCCGCCCGCCTCCGGGATTCTGGAGCAATATTCCACGCTTCACCAAATCCTTGACGTCACGCAGGGCGGTATCTGTGGAGCATTTAGCCAACTTGGCGTATTTGGATGAGTTCATGTATCCCTTGAAGTTTTCATCGAGCATGCGCTCAAGCACGGACCGCTGGCGATCATTGATCGGCGACTGCTGGGAGATCCGTTCCCACAGGCTGGCTTTATGCAACACATGACTCAGCGTGGATTCGGCATTGATCAGGGCTTCTTTCAGGCAATCCAGAAACCATTCCAGCCATTTGGTGATTTCCGGCGTGCCGCGCTGCTGCCGCTCCAGATGGGAATAGTAATCCTTGCGCTTCAGCTCAATCTGAGTGGACATGCTGTAATATCGCTCCGCCGCTCCATCAGCACGAGCCAAGGCCATATCCGCGATGGTACGCGCAATACGTCCGTTGCCGTCTTCAAAGGGGTGAATGGTAACAAACCACAGGTGGGCTATTCCGGCACGCAGAACCGGATCAGTATCATCTTCGCTCTCGAACCATTCCAGAAATCGAGCCATCTCATCTTCAAGGCGGTCAGCATCCGGTGCTTCAAAATGGACTTTCTCACGTCCCATAGGCCCGGAGATTACCTGCATGACTCCGACTTCCGCAGGACGCCAGTCTGCAACGGTAATCCGCTTGATGCCGCTGCGCCCCATCGGGAAAAGTGCCCCGTGCCAATCACAAAGCCGATCCTTGGTCAACGGCTCCGCGTATCGCTGTGTGGCATCGAGCATCATTTCAACTATGCCGTCCACATCGCGCCCTGCCGGTTTCAGCCCGGCAATCTCGATTCCCAGACGTTGGGCAATAGAGGAGCGTACCTCCTCTGGATTGAGGAGTTCACCTTCTATGGCTGATGAATGAACGATGTCATTGGTAAGAGTCTTCAGGCCCGCCTCATTTCTCAGATCGAAGCCCAAATTCCCAATCTTACCCAGCAACACGCCCTGCCGATGGCGGACGTCTGCCAGTTTGGAAATGAGCTTTTCAGCGTTCCATGAGAAGTTCGGCCAGTCTTGATGTTCGTGTATCCACATTGCTTTTGCCCTTATTTGCGGTGAATGTAGGCGTTATTCGCCGCATGTTTTGCGGTGATTATAGGGGGTATTTAAAGCAAAAGCAATGATCATCACTTGTTACTAGCAGCATGACTTGAAAATCATATTATAGATGAAAAATCAAAACTAGCATCAATGTAACACGGGTGAACGGTTATTTTTGTTGTTGGAATTCCAAAATCAAGCCAAAACTTCTCAACAATCTTATCTGGATATGGGTTAACAATCACAACATCAGGAAGACTGGATCGGCGGGAAAAGGCTTTTTTAAACAAATCATTACTCTGGTAATCAGTTGCAGGAAATGAATACCCCATAATAAATATTTTATCTGCCACGGCGATTTGTTCCTCGGCTTCTTGCCAAAGTGTCTTAAAAATGGTCCCAAAGGTATCATATTTTTTATCTTTAACCGGGGGAATTATCAAAGGCATAGAGGTGATACCTTCATCTTTTGAAGATCCTTCAGGTACCCACGGAAATTTAGTCTTAATTCGGGCATGCATATACCCATCACCTACGGACTTACCTTTAAGAGGAATATTGGGAGGGTAATATCCATATGAAAAAGATTCGTACCCATCCATAAATCTGCCACTGTGGCAACTATACTCAGACTCTGTAGATTCATACACAAAGAAATCATCCAAAGAGTCATGTGGGTAGCTTATCTCTTTACCATTAAAGAGAGGATGAAATGACAGCCAATTAGTTGAACCATGTAACTTAATAAGCTTAACGAACTGATCTTGATCAGCGGCAGGTTCTTCCCATTTGTTTCGATAAACAGCATAGGGCTTCACACAGTATCCATATTCTGTTGACCAGTTTTCCGATTCCTTCAAAACACGATCAATTAAGGTGTCCCAATTAAACGTTATTATGGCATCCTTATCTGTAAGACTTGCTATAAATGCTTCATGGACTTCCGACCGTGTTCCATTTTGAACTTCATTAATAACTGAGGCAAATAGAAAGACTAGCTGATTGTATGCTGAATAACATAGAGAGGCATTTTCAAAGTCCCCTGCAGCAACACTCTCTTTTAGATTACTCTCAATTTCAGAGTGAATTTGCTCAATATCTGAAGCATATTCAGCAAACTCATCTGGATTTTTAATATGCTTAAATCTGACAAGATAATTTATAATATTTCCGACAAGAACCCATTGGTTTTCGGATATTTTAAGTTTATTAAAAGTTGGAAAAAAATCGTTTGCAATTGGCATTATCTGATCTGTGGGTGACTTGTCATATGCCTTTGAAAAACCAGCACCCAATATATATGCATTCATAAAAATATCCGCGTTAGATGCCAAACTTCATATCGAATCAGAATTCGAAGCCGCATCGTGATACTATTATTTAATAAGGAATACCCTTTCCAGAAGGTTTAGCCTTCTTAAAATTAGACTTTCCATCTTCAAATGGAGTAAACCTGAAAGTATTTTGATCGACATGCCTTACCAATTCAATATCAATTAACGTTGTCTGGTTAGGTATTAGAATATCATTCAAGTCAATGCCGTTAGATCTAAATTCAGCGGGGGAATAATATGAAAAACCATCACTCGGCTTTGCAGAGATCCTGATACCGACCTTTCCATCGCGTGCTTTTTTCATCTTTGAACAATTCACATAATAGGTCAGAACATTATGACAAATTTTATTCCTTTGCCGATCAACAAAAAATCCTTTTGGCAAAATATCTGGACGATAATCGTTTCCAGCTAGCAAGAGCATATCAAAATCATTAACTGGATTTTTACGATCATCAGTTATACGAAAAACTAGCATGGCATACTGATCTTTGCATTTACGATCAGTCATTTGAACATTTTTTGTAATAATCTTAAATGAATCAGATATGATTTTAAATTGTTCTTTATTTTGCACACCTAAACATTGTATAATATGATTAACGACACTTTTTTTAACTGCATTTTTTGGATTTACACTTTTCATAATTCCGATTTTTGACCCAGAATGACTTGCTTTTGCTACGACACAGAAAGGAATTTCTTCAGGGTACACTGTCTTTTCTTCATTTATTTTTAATTCCGAGATTGGTAACTCCTTGTTAGTTCTCAGATCTCTCACTATACCAATCTTCCTAGATATATCCTGTCGCAAAGAAAAATAACGATAATTCATATTGGCCGCAGCAAGCCGAACAACTCCATCAGAACCTTTTTCTACTAAATAACTGTTAACAAAATCATAAAGCTTACTGTCAATCGTTTGTCCTGACAAAACAAACTGATAAAAGCCCTTATCAACAGGTATGTAATCAAGCCATTTAAGGTTTAAATCCCACTGCCCAGAGCTTCCAAGTTCTAGCCAATTTAGGACTTCGACTCCAGGCTCAATACCATCAAAAAAAGAATTAATCCTACTAAGTCGACTCTTGCCTAATTGAGCTAAAGCAGATCCATGATTTGCTGGCGCAAGCATCACGATATGTTTAAGAGGAATTCCTTCCAACCCGAACTTACTTCCATAAAAGATATGAGCCCAAAGCCTAACAACTGGCCCCCCTGTTGAATGAGTAATACATGAAAAGGAATCCTCGCCAATTGCGTCAAGACGAGCTTTATCAAAGGCGCGCGCAATATCGTCCAACGTGACTTCATCATGAAAACTTATATACTTACCAAGATGAATATGATGTATATCAAGGTTTAAATAATCAGGAGACGCTGTAACTAGAGCTTCAGCGAGCCCTCCATATGTGTCCTGATTTGTAACGCTCCAACCATGAACAAATAAAAGCTTCATATCTCCTCCCCTTTTCACTGATTCTAAAAAACAAGACAGAGCCCCCCAAAAAAACTTAATCTGAAGAGGAGTAACTCTTGACCTCCTCAATAGATATTTAATATAAGAACGTCAATAGAATACAAAAAAGCATACGATTGATATTTCCAAGATGTTCATATCGAGTCAGCATCCAATATTACAAAAAGTGGAGAATATAATGACCGAACAGGAAGCGAGTCCTACCCGTCAAATAAATATTTTACGACAAGCATTGTCGTCAGACAAAAATAAGGTTGCCTTTTTGCTAGGAGCTGGGTGTCCCCTTTCTGTCAGGACTAAAGAGAAAGAACCATTAATCCAAGACATTGTCGGATTAACAAAAATTGTTTGCGAGACATTAAAAGGAAAAGGAATTGAGAGAATTAAAAATCGAATATCTGTTCCCAAGCTGAAAGATCCGACAATCGAAGATATTTTAAGCCATGTTCGGTTACTGATTGAAGTTGTAGGAGAGGATAAAATAAACGAACTAAACAAAATTGAACTTGAAAGCCTTGAAAGGAAAATTTGTCAGTCAATCACAGAGGCTGTCGGAAAAGAATTACCAGAACAAAGCACTTCATATCATCATCTAGCTGCATGGATTGGTGGCATCCCTAGGGTTAACCCAATTGAAATTTTCACACCTAACTACGATCTTTTAATTGAATCAGCCTTAGAATCAAAAAACATCCCCTATTTCGACGGATTTATAGGGTCAAAGAAAGCCTTTTTTGATCTGCACTCAATTGAGCAAGAAAAGCTGCCTTCAAGATGGGTTAAATTATGGAAATTACATGGATCAATAAATTGGTGGAATGACCAAAAAGGAAATGTATTTAGAGGTCACTCGAAAACTGAGAACAATAAACAAATGATATACCCGTCTCACCTAAAGTATAATCAAAGTCGTAGAATGCCTTATTTGGCAATGCAAGATAGACTTAGCCATTTCCTCTCCTCTGGCCAAGCTGTAATGATTACTTCAGGCTATTCATTTGCAGATGAACATCTTAATGAAATTTTAACATCCAGACTTTCAGCAAACCCAAGAGCAATTTGTTTTGCTTTGCTATACGATACCCTTGATAAATACCCGATAGCCCTTGAATGTGCTAAAAGAGTTACGAATTTAAGTTTAATATCACAAGATAAGACCTATATAGGCGGTGAGGAAAAAACTTGGATGGAAACTACAAAAGATGAACATTATAAGGATTACATAGAAGAAAAAGAGATTAAAGAAGCTAAAGATAAAATAGTAAAATGTAACCTTGGTGACTTTGCAAAATTCGGAAAATTTTTAATAAACCAAATTGGTTCTGAGGAAATAGAAAGGAAACAGAATAGTCATGATTAATGATCCATCTTTTATCGGAACTGTTCAGGATGTTTCCGGCACAACAATTACAGTGGCTCTGTCTGAGGAAACTGTAACTGGCGTATGTTTTGTCTCAGGTGAATGTTACCGAGTGGGACAGGTGGGTAGCTTTGTTCGTATTCCTATCGGTTTCATGGATTTATATGGGTTAGTTTCACAAGTTGGCGCAGGAGCAGCTCCTGTAAAAGATGGCGAAAGTTCTCCCTACGGTAATCGTTGGCTTCAAGTTCAGCTAGTAGGTGAAGGAAAACGCGGAGAATCTTTCGAGCGAGGCATCTCTCAACACCCAACCATTGATGACAAAGTTCATATAGTAACAGAAAAAGACCTTAAAACTATTTACGGTCCGGGTGACCCGACAGATTTTGTATCAATAGGCCATCTTGCCAGTGCTGAAAATATTCCGGCATATGTAGATATCAATAAGCTTATTACTCGTCATTCTGCTATCGTAGGAAGTACTGGCTGCGGTAAATCGACAACCGTAGCAGGATTATTGACGGCACTATCTAATCCAGATGAATACCCTTCCTCACGAATCATTGTTTTAGATATACATGGTGAATATGCGAAAGCATTATCTGACCGGGCTAAAATTTTCACTGTTGGAGCAGATGAATCAAAAGGAGAGAAAGAATTACAAATACCTTTCTGGGCATTAAACTTCGAAGAATTTATAAAATTTGCATTTGGAAATCTCGACAATTCTAAATTCGTAACCATTTCTGACTGGATTATAAAACTAAAAAAAGAATCACTTGAAAACCAGCAAATAGAAGGTGTATCAGAAGAAAATATTACTGTAGACCACCCCACACCTTTTTGTCTTCATAAACTATGGTATGAGCTTTATAAAAAAGATTTTAGGACTATCAGGCCAAGTCCGAACACATCATCAACCAATTTAGACTTAGCTTTTGCAACAGCCAATGATGGAAATGAACTTAAAGGGGATGCAATGCAAGCTATCCCTCCAGTTTTTTTATCCATTAAAACTACAGGACCACGCGAGGAACAAATACAATGGGGGCCTGAACCAATTGGAATTCGTCAACAATTAGCAACCCTTGGGTCCAAACTCCGTGACCCACGATATAATTTTATATGCAACCCCGGCAAATGGAAACCAAGCATAGATGGTGTTGTGGATAATGACTTGGATATACTTCTACACGACTGGCTTAACAACGAGAAGCCTATAACAATTTTAGATCTTTCAGGCATACCATCAGCAATACTTGATGATATGATTGGTGCAGTGTTAAGGGTCATTTATGACGCTGTTTTTTGGGGAAGAAATCTCCCTGAAGGCTGTAGAGAACGTCCTCTTCTAATAACACTTGAAGAAGCTCATGCTTATTTAAATAAAGAGCATTCTGGAGCTGCTGCGACAATTGTTCGTAAAATTGCAAAAGAAGGACGAAAGTATGGTGTGGGTATGATGGTTGTAAGTCAACGTCCATCTGAAATTGATTCTACCATACTATCACAATGCGGAACACTGATAGCCATGCGGCTTGCAAATAGCGTAGACCGAGGGCATATTACAGGAGCTACGTCTGACAACCTTAAAGGATTACTTGACATTTTGCCAATACTACGAACAGGAGAAGCAGTCATCGTAGGTGAAGCTGTAACACTTCCAATACGAACTTTAATAGCTCCACCTCCCCCAGAAAGAAGACCTGATAGTAGTGATCCTAAAGTAGTAATTAGAGAGACTGATAGCAATGAATTTGAAGGACCTGGCGGATGGAATCAAAGACCTGAGAACGAGAACTACAAGCCTATGGTTTATCAGTGGAGGGTTCAATCTGCAAAGTATGACCATGATATTTTTAACAAATTAATGAAAACAGATGGAGATAAGAATGAATGAGTGGATCTCAACACAACAATCATCGAACATTGCTGGATTTAGCTACGATGAAACAAATCAAACCCTAACTGTAGAATTTCATAGTGGAGCTAGATATAATTATTATGATGTCCCATCACATGTATATGAAAATATGAAAACCGCACCATCTTATGGAAAATTTTTGAACTCAGAAATAAAAGGCGCTTATAGATATGCTAGGCAGTAGTCTTTTATCAATTAACTATCTTTATTAGGGAATTGAAATGAATTTTATACAATTTGATATGGGCCATCTAAGTAAAGGGCAGATTGTTGAAGTAAGCCTTACAAGTGGTGCTAATGTTCGATTAATGGATGGACCTAATTTTAATTCGTATAAAAACGGTCGAAAGCACACATACTATGGTGGCTTAGCAAAAAAGTCTCCAACTAGAATTCAAGTACCTCGCACTGGACGATGGTATGTCGCGGTGGATATGCAGGGATTAAGAGGAAGCACCAAAGCATCTGCTAGAGTTCTTCCTAGTCCTTTGCCTGAAATACGAGAGCAGTCTCTCTCAGATATTCCAAGTCTTGTTCGCAATAACATTCCTCCTTCAGCAATACTTACAAATGAAGTTCATGATGTTTTTATTTCTCATGCATCAGAAGATAAAGATGAAATTGTAAGACCATTAGCAACAGCGCTAATTAATGAGGGATTAAATGTTTGGTATGATGAATTTACTCTTCGAATTGGTGATAGCTTACGGCAGAAGATAGATAAAGGGTTAGCTTGTAGTGTAGCCCTCCCGTATATTAGTCCCAGCGCAAAGTAGAGATTTCTGATAAAGACAGCCATGAAGGAGGTTGTTTCGATGCGGAAATCCAAATTCAGTGAAAGCCAAATTATTAAAATCCTGAAAGAGGCCGAAGGTGGTCGTAAAGT
>NZ_VOPZ01000014.1 GCF_010470665.1 Desulfovibrio sp. JC022
AAGGACATAACCGAATACTGGATTCGTCAATACAACGAAGAGCGGCCACATGAATCGCTCGGAGACATGACCCCAGTCGAGTATGTCCAAAAACATTCACCCCAAGAGAACTCTACTTATGGATGGCACTAACTTGGGGAGGTTTACATAATAAACTTTGTTTTCTACGTTTATCTATCATGCTAAACTTAACACATGGGCTAAATTCACCTTCAGATACCAAGGAAATATGAGTGTTAACGTCACCAATCCATCTTTCCATACCGGATATTTGTTCTATATAACTTTGCAAACCATTTACTGATTTTTCATCAACAAGAGTCATGTAATAATATTTACCGTTGCTTTCTAAGCTTAAGCGACAGGAATAGAACCACCCATCAGTTTTTTTATTGTTTCCAAATAGACCACTAGCTTTTTTAGAATTATGATACACCTTGAAATTCACACCAAATATTACAGCTTTGATAGAATTACCTAAGCATTTTAAATTCTTTCTATTAGGGCTATCCACAATTTGGGTATTGCAACTTGCAAAATTATTATTATGAACGATAATATCTTTCACTGAGAAAGAAAAACTTGTTTTATAGCTCATTATTACACTCCTTTTAGAGTATGCATGTAAAAATATTTGAATTGGACAAAATACATTACAACGTAATTCATTACTTGGATTAATTTAGTACCCAGCTAATGCACCTCCTTGTTAAAATTTCAATTTTGTATAATATGCTTAAATTATTTATTTTTTTATTCAGTCATTCTACACGTCCATTTGCATCCACTATGCATCCCTGATCATCTCAAACCGGACAGAAGGATTAACCTTCCTGCGGGAAGTGATGGTCATCTGCGTAATTACGTCTTTAATCTTCTTTCCGTTCCGATTCAGGGTCTCCACATAAGGAGCCAAATCATGGGTTGCAGCATCTGAATGGATGGTGAGCCTGTAAGTCCTGCCTTTGAGATTTAAATCGAAATCAATAGCAGGAACCCAGCCGTCAGGGATTTGGTCCTTTGGGTCCCATTTTTTGTGTTCAGCAAGAGTCCAATTCTCCCACCGGAAAATTTTAAAGTTAACAGGAACAAGCCTTGCCTCAATGGTATTTCCAAATGATTCATCAAAACACATGAAATCTTTTTTAAAAATTTTAAGATATAGCATATTTTCCCCCTTTATTTGAAAATGAGAAAGCCCCAATACACTCGTATCAAGGCTTGCGCTTACTGCGGTCCAAGTGACCGTTTCAACTTAAAGACGGACATGGAAAAGATCTCCAACACCCGTTCTTATTTTTTTAATTATTACTTTTCGGAATCCTAGAGTAGCCGAATTCACGATGTCCCTTTGGAGCATAACCTTTTGTATTCTCCTTAGTGAGGTAGCTGCACCGCTTATGGCAGCGATCATAAACCTGATCAAAGTCAGGAGCATTTCTTCGAAGCATATAGCTATTAGGCTGGTTTTCCCCTTTACGAGATCTGTTACAATGATCAACAAGGCCGTCCTGTTCAGATCCGATGGTTGATTTCCACAAGTCTTCAGCCTTGCTTAAAAGTCTATTCGGATATTGTATTTTGTTTCCATTCACAGTTACCATCAAGTGGTAGTGCTGGCGTTTTTCTCTACTTTGCTCACGTACCCAAAGATACTGAGGGTCATAGCCTTGTCGCTTGAAATGCTTTTTGTACTTGGATGCAAAATCTTGAATGTTCTTATTTTTCTCTGAAGCAGAAGTTCCGCTTGGAAAGCGTAAGTCAAATCTTACACATAAGACTTTGTTGTGCTTTTGGACTGAACTATCAATGACTGACCTCATTGCATCCAGTATTTCGGTCTTGCAGCCATAGCCTTTTTCTTTGTCCGTTAAAATTGAATTGCCTTTGTAGGTTGATTCGTATGTAACAGCCATATTGACCTCCATAAGTTTTCAAGAATAATTTTTTTCTAAATTATGTTCTTGGGATTTTCTTTCTCATAATATGACTGAATTAATTTAAAAAAATAAATAATTTTAAAATTACTATTCAGAATACAGGTTTCTTCTCAGAAACCATAGCAGAGTATATAGTCTGGTCTTTTTGTCTAATACAAGTTTCTTTACAGAAACTATTTAAAATAAAATATTTATATTATTAGATATTACCTATTTACCTAGCTAGAAGTGGTTTGCTTTCAAGGCTTGTTTATGCATTCCTTGTTTAGTTTGAAGCTATTTGTAACAGTGAAAATTGTGACTGAATTAATTTTACTTATAATATAGTAGAAATAAATTCTGTAAGACTGTTTTTGATACAATGCATCAAACAAGAAGCCCCTACCTGATACCATTGTTCAGATAGGGACTGTCTCTTTTGGAAATTATGGAATTATATTTTAATCAAACAATGTTAATGAAATTCCTCCCTCCGCGTATAAATCGATGTATCCGACAGCATGATATTCGCCGTTCAAATATTCAGCACCATTGCAAAAACTGCAATTCTTGGCATTATTAACAGCGATAATTGATGGAGTACCGTTTGAATTTTTATTTTTTAAAATAATATCAGGTGAACATCCCGGTTTACTAAATACAAATTTATCACCGGTCTCGTTCACGTTGCCCTTTTCAAAGAAAGAGCATGCCAGTCCACCAGTCCTGTTGAATGCGCCACCCAGAATTCCGTCAACGACATTCCCAAATAAAATGGTTCCCTTCTCTTCGTTTAAGTACACTAAGTATCTAACTCTTCCCAGCCCATACGGGAACTCAAAGGTATTGAAGGCGTTACCAATAATTTGCCTTTTCTTGTTTTTTATTTCTTTTTGTTTTTCTTGATAATTAAAATAAATCTGATGAAGAAGGTGATAAGGGACCACTTCTTGATTTTGGTACAGTTGCTTCAGCAGGTATGAAGGATCTGGATACGTTTGCCCTTTGTCTACAAATGCCTTGTAAGCATCAGGCAGAACAATATCGCCTATGAATATATTGGGCTTAAGAGTTATTCCAGCATATGTTAATTGGAAAGAGTCATTTTGCTTTATCTGAAACTGCAAAGTCAGTCGAAAAATAGGATCAGGACCAGTTATAACTTTTTTGAGTACGTCTATCTCCGGTGTGGTCAACGGAGTGTTGGCAGTCAACGAATCAATTTTCACAGGTATTTCAGCAGTAAAATCCACAACTTTCCGCTTTAGGTCCGTTTCAAACTTTGTCCACTTGCGGTTCTCCAGTCCTTTGCAATTGTCGAGGACATCACCAAGCGTGACGGTTTGATCAAAGTTCATACGTCCATTTTTTACAATTGAAATCTCGTCCTTGGTACAAGAGCAAAACAGGAACATTAGGGTTAAAAATAATAAACTTTGTAATAACCGATACATAGACAGAACTCCTTTTGAGGATTGGTAGTTAGTTTAGTGTGCGCGAAATATCAAAGTACCAGAATGTAAATTTGTTTAACACCAATCAGTTCTAGAATTCAACTCAAAACATTACCGTTCACGGGTTTATAAAAAGTCCATACCTCCACTAACTGTACAAATAACTGGAGGTAATATGGCACATGTAGGTGAAAAGCTTGGACAAACGATCAAGACCATCAGAAAAAGAAATAATCTCAGTCAACAGGATTTGGCTGAGCTCGCAGAAATAAGTTACAAATATCTTGGTGAGATAGAGAGGGGGCAGGTTAATCTGTCCGTTGAGATTCTGATCAAGATTTCCAGTGCTCTGCATGTTGAACCGGCTGAGATCCTCACCATGGAATCTGCTGACAGTGCTGACCTTTCAAGGGCAAAGTTTTTACTTTCTGAATTATCTGAACAGGATGTAAAGAGAGCAATTGATTTGTTGGAAGCTCTGAAGAAACACTCCTCCTGACTCTACCCCTGATTATCAAACAATTTCAAATATATATTATCTCTGTAATATAAACCGATTTTTTATCGCAGAAGCTCCTGACCACATATTAACGGAAAGGAGCTTCTTTTATTGCAGGAGGTAAATATGGAAAATTTCACGCTTTGTTCGCCGGAGATAACCGAGCTGGCTGGAGCCATGCTGAAGGTGCAGCAGACTTTGAAACCTGCTGCCAAGGATGGACAGAACAGTTTCACCAACAGCAAATATGCCAGCCTCCAATCTGTTATGGGTACATGCAGAGAGGCCCTGCTTGCCAATGGCATCTGGCTGACTCAGCTGCCTGTGCAGGTGGAAAAGGGAAATCTGGGACTGATCAGCAAGATCGTCCACGCTGAATCAGGTCAGTGGCAATCTTCTCTGCTGGTCATGCCTTTGCCGAAATCCGATCCTCAGGGGTATGGGTCTGCAATGACGTATGCCCGCAGGTATGGACTTGCAGCACTCATCGGTGTGGTTACAGAGCATGATGACGATGCTGAAGGCTCATGTCATCCGCAAAACACGGATAACGGATATGATCCATCCAGACATCTGGGAACGGCTTCATCTGGTCCTCAACAACAGCCTCAGAACAAAGGTAGCTCTTCATCGAATCTACCTCGTCTTGATGGGATTCAGTACCGTAAAGAAAATGGACAGAATGGCAGGTCATGCATCTTAGCAACCGGCAATACCCATTCGCAGAAGGACTCTTTGCGTAAGGCTGGATTTCGCTGGGATGGCAACCGCAAACTGTGGTGGAAATACGAACAGGCAGCTTAGCCTAAATACCAAACATATTATTTAATCTCAGGCACATCTGATCAAGGTGTGCCTTTTTTTATTGCTCAATGTTCAGGAGTACAACATGTCAAAAATAAAAGAAGAAATTGATAAACTGGCTTCAGCTGAGCTTGATGCAGGACAGGTCTTCAGCGGTAAGGCTTCTGGTCGTATGGTTCAGGGATTTGAAGCTGCATCATCTTTCACTCCGAATCTGGATACTGAATATCTTTTCCATGAATCCAGTCGTGATGTGGTGGTCTGGTTTATGGACAGTTCCGATCCGATCTATCTGTTCGGCCCTAGTGGCAGTGGTAAAACCAGTCTTATCAAACAGCTGGCTGCAAAGCTCAATTATCCTGTATTTGAAATTACCGGTCACAGTCGTTTGGAGTTCCCTGAAATAATCGGTCACCTCACTGTGGAGCATGGCAACATGGAATTCCAGTATGGTCCGCTGGCTCTTGCCATGAAATATGGAGGATTGTTCCTGCTCAATGAAATCGACATCATTGATCCTGCAACAGCTGCGGGCCTCAACGGAATCTTGGATGGTGAATCGCTCTGTATTCCTGAAAATTCAGGTGAAATTATCAAACCGCATCCCATGTTCCGTTTTGCAGCTACTGCCAATTCTAACGGCGCAGCAGATGAGACAGGACTTTATCAAGGTGTTGTTCGTCAGAACTTGGCTTTCATGGATCGGTTCTGGCTCTGTGAAATCGGCTACCCCACCCCTGAAGCTGAAACTGAGCTGCTTGCACGCAAGGCCAAGAATCTGCCTGAGAATATCCGTAAGAAAATGGTCGAATACGCCAACTCCGTGAGAAAGCTGTTCATGGGCGAAGCATCAGGCAATCTCACTGATACTATTGAAGTCACCTTTTCAACTCGTACTTTGATTCGTTGGGCTGATCTGACGGTACGCTTTCAGCCATTAGCCCGTCAGGGAATCCAGCCGGTGACTTATGCCTTGGATCGGGCTCTTGGGTATCGGGCCAGTCGTGAAACACGTACAGTTTTGCATGAACTTGCCCAACGTATTTTCCCGGTGGAAACAGATTAGGGATCAGCTGAATATTAATGATAGACGCAAATTTATATGAGCGGGGATGGCTTCGGCTGTCTCCGCTTTTATTTTGTGCGTCCGCAAAAGGAGATAATCATGAAATCCAAAACCCGTATCACGGTCCTCAACCATATCTTGGCCTTGAATCTGGATGTGAACATCTGGTCGGCCAGAAAGAAACTTACCCCTTATGACTTTGGTGAAACCCAGCTTCCTCCCGAAGAGCTGGCATCGCTGGGAAGTAAAAGGGTTTGCAATCCTGAAGATCTGCGTATTTTCGGGACCCTGAAATCACGTGCATTCAACATGCTTGACCGTCATGGGGTACGTTTCCTCGGTGGCTGGGCCATTCCTGAAAAAGTAGCCGAAGAAATCACAAACGAACTTGTTGCTATCCAGAAAGAATTCTTTGCAGCCAAGGAAGAATTCCTCAGTCGTTACGATCAGGCTGTACAAGATTGGATCAGACTTCACCCCGGCTGGGAAAAGCTTATCGGGAGTTCTACTGTCAGTGCAGAATATGTACGCTCCCGGATCGGTTTCAAATGGCAATTCTTCAAGCTGGCTGCGCCGGATAAAAATTCCGTGAAGAAAGGACTCAAGGAAGAAGTCAACAATCTTGGTTTCACCCTCTTTGATGAAATTGCCAAAGCTGCCACCGACACATGGAACCGTTGCTATGCTGGAAAGGTCAAAGTCAGCCACAAGGCTCTTTCGCCGCTGCGGTCCATCCATGACAAACTGAATGGCTTATCCTTTGTAGACCCAAGGGTCCTGCCTATAACCGATCTGCTTCAGACCGCTTTCGAAAAAATCCCATCCCGTGGATTCATCCGAAATGAAAACCTGCTCATGCTTCAGGGAGTAGTGTCTCTGCTCCGCGAACCGGCTTTACTCGTAGAGAATGCCCAGCAAATCCTTGACGGCTCATCTGCCGAGGACCTTCTGGAAAATCTGGTTGCAGCTCCGCAGCAGCCAATTGCAGAAGACATTCCTGAAAATCCCAAACAGCAAACCACAGCACAGGCTGCTACTCAGCAAATAGACAGCCACGGTTTGTGGTGATCAGGAGGAAACATGAACAACAAACTGCTCATGAAATCGCTGCCGCTGGTGGCAAGTGTTCTGGGTCGGAAGTACGGAGTCCAAGTCCGAATCGGTGGAGATAAGGCTTTTACTGACGGGACGGTCATCCAACTGCCAGCACTTCCTCTTGATAGCGATGAAGTCTTGCAATGTATGGCTCGTGGGTTTCTGGATCACGAAGCAGCGCATATCAGGGAGACAAACTTTGAATGGCTCAAGCTGGCAAAATTCACCCCGTTTGAAATGCATATCTGGAATTCACTGGAAGACTGGCGAGTTGAAAATAAGCTTGCTGAAATCTTCCCCGGATGCAGACAAAACTTCCAGCGGCTGATCCGTCACCTATTTATTAATGATAGCGGTCAGGATCAGGGAGCTAAGAACGATCCGGCTACAGCGATCCTGAACTGGATTCTGCTGACTGTAAGGTCATGGGATGTTCCTGAGCTGGAGAAAGCATGTGCTGATACCGCTTCAATTCTCGAAGTTCATTATCCCGGACTTGTTGATCGTATAAAATCCATTCTGCAAAAGGTACGAGCAAAGTGCGATTCAACGCAGGACTGCATCCTCTACACAAGGGAAATTGTAGTCCTGCTGAAGCAGCACCTGAACGAATCCCAGAAGAATAAATCCAAAGGCCGAGGTCCTGCTCAGAATCTGGAAAAACTAATCAGATCAAACCCTTCTGATATGCCCAAAGGATTCAGCGAAGTCTTGGAAGAACATCTGGTAAAAAACGTACCTGATAATATTGATGAAGGTCTTCAAGTTGCCAAGGATGGTTACAAAAGACTGACCGAACTGGATAAGGACGAACTGACCCGGACACGTAGAGCGTCAACCGCTCTTAAATCCCGTCTGCATGGAATTATTCAGGCCAAGACAATCAAACACGATCGCATCGGCAGAAATGGCCGTTTAAGTACCGCCCATCTGCATCGTATAGCCATTGGCAATCCCAAAATGTTTCGTAGCAGACAGGAAAGCCATGGGATCAGCACAGCTATCCACATCTTAATGGATTGCTCAGGGTCAATGCGCAGAAGGATCGGCTTAGCTTCGCAGGTCAGTCATACTGTGGTCAGCGCACTTAATTCCATCAACGGTGTAAATGTCGGTGTCAGTACCTTTCCAGCAATAAGGGTTCAAGGGGGTGAGAACTACGATGAACCAACTGTAGCCCCAATTCTCAGCCACGGCCAAAAGCTGCACAGCCGTTTCGGTCTGGCCGCATCAGGATCAACCCCACTGGGTGAAGTGCTCTGGTGGACTTTCCAGCAAATGCTGCCGCTGCCGGAAAAACGAAAAATCATACTGTGCATAACTGACGGTGTTCCAGATAACCCTGCCAACACTCATCAGGCCATTAAAGACGGAAGCAGAAACGGCTTTGAAATATACGGTCTCGGAATCAAATCCGAGGCCGTTTTTTATTTGTTCCCCGGAAAAAGCAGAGTCATCACTGAGCTAACCGATCTTGCTCCGGCCATGTTTGACCTGCTTCAAGAATCATTAATCAAATAAACAAGGAGAAACACCATGTCTGAAGAATTCCCCAAATGCCCTCAGTGTGAGGTTAACACCCATGTCATCCTCATCAATACCGCCCAGAAAGTAGGAACAGTAGCTGGTGGAGTAACAGGAGCAGCCTGCGGATACGTAGGAGCAGAGGCAGGAACCATAGCCGGTGCTGCCATCGGATCAGTAGTCCCGGTTATTGGAACCGGAATCGGAGCAATGGCCGGTGGACTGGCTGGAGCCGTAGCAGGCTTCTTCGCCGGTGCCGCAACTGGGAATGCCGTTGGGAAAAAGGTCGATGTAGAGGTAATCGGGAAATATCGCTGTAATCGATGTGGGGAGGAGTTTGAGGGGTAAAGTTTGTTGAGAAAAAACATACACCGTAAATTAATCGGCTTGAAAGTAATTTTGTAAAGCAAGTTTCCGTCTAATCGACACTAGGTCTCTTATAACAAAGTCACATTAGACGGGATTGAAGCTGTTTTTACCCAAAGAGCCATTATGCGTATTGGCTTCATAAAACTCTACAGGAGAAATTTTATGCGTCATCTTTTGCTGCCCATGCTTGCAGTTCTGACTCTCTTCTTTGCCGGATGTACCAATGACATTGATAAAGTAAAGGGGGGAACATTCAATAACAGACCTGCACTTACCATAGGACAGGCTTTTGATTCGGCTTTTGACATGCCGTTATGGTCAGAAAGTAAAGGAGAACGAGGAGAAAAGCTGGTCAATTTTAGTGGAATAATTTCCCCGAAACTGCATGATCGTGCGGTAGACAGATCCTTTATCGACTTCATTGTAGTAACCGTGGAATCATATCAAAGTGGTCAGATCTTTAAAGCTCTTGAACTTGGTGAAAAAGTTGAAAAGATCTTTGGTGGCGAAAAAGAATATGAACAAATCGTAAGGCAATTTCAGAAGCAAAATCTAAGTAAAGATGATGCTTCAAGGGCAGCAATATATCTGGCCCTGAGTATGACAGAATGGCCTCAAGGAACTCCTGTTTCTATTACTTGGATCATTCATCCAGATGGGAAAAGGTTTGATCTTCAAGAAATCCAATCTGATGCACTTGCCGGTAAAACTGTTTCTATAATTCTGGATTCTATTTATGGCTCTGCCTTCACTCCAAATACCGTAATTCAACAGAAAGCAGGAACAAGTGCTGAACAAATAATCACAAAAGTTAAACCGATTGTGCAAAATTTTATTGCTGCTCAAGCCGAACAAAAAATGAAAAACAGGGCACAAGCAAAATTACTCAGTATTCCCACCGAGAAGGTGGACGAGCTTGCAGTTGCATATCTTTCTCCTCCGAAAAAAGAGAATGTAATTGGCAACTGGGTCCATATCGGAAAACTTCCCGATCAATACGGTGGTAGCGTTACACGCCTTGTCACCGATGATGCTCATGAAACCGGCTCCAGAGTTTCACGAGACTTTTTGTGCATCGACTTTGATGACAGAGACAAAACCGTTCCGGCTATCAATATTGCTGTAGGTATCGTCACTAGCCTTGACGAAGCGATTCAAGCATATGCCGGAGTGAAAATGTTTGATGTACTTGTTGATGGTCAAAAGCAGGGGCGCATTAAAATGATCGGCAGGCCCACTCCTTCTAAAGGGTACATGTATCTGGAGTATTCCGAGTGTCCTGCCATCTCTCTTATATACAAGGCTATGGTATCTGGACAGCGGGTAGAATTCGTAAACTCTCAAGACAAATTCAGCTTTGATTTAAGAGGATTGTCTTCAGCAGCAGAAATAGTTCTAAAAAGTTAAATATTATCCCCAGTCCTTTTGCAGGGACTGGGGATTTCAAATCTCAAAATAAATATTTTTTTGATATTAATGATATTCGTTCGGCAATGATATTGAAAACAAATGTGTCATTTGCTAGAAATCTGTTCAGGGAGAATTATGCCTAGAAAAAATGATCCAGATACTACCTACGGCTATAAGCTATTGACCTTGTTTTTTAAGCTTTATCGTGAGGGCAAAAAACATTTCAAACAGGATCTGGCAAACGAATTCGATTGCCGCCCAAGCACGATTCAACGACTCGCTGATGAGATCGAATTCTTTACGGGTTCACATTTTGAGACTGGAATTGAAAACCGTAAAAAATATTACAGAATATCAACCCAGCCATATCGTTCGCCATATGGTTTAGAGCTTGAGCAGATCAGAGCCCTTACATTATGTAGACAGCTAGCTGCTTCAACACTGCCGGATCATGTACTCGAAGGTATTGATGACACAATCAAAACCATTTCTCTCCACCTGTCAGAGCAAGATTTCCCTAATCGCTCAGCAGGACAATGCCTGCCAATATCCTTTAGTCCCAAGGGCTACATAGACTACTCCAGTCATAACGAAATCATCGATAAATTGATTCGGGCTGCTCAGGAAAAAAGGGTCTGTCATGTTGATTATAAAAAAGGCCGTAAGTCTGATATTCAGCAATTCTTTTATGCTCCGGGACGAATTACATCACAGAGTAATGCCTTGTACGCTATAGGCCACAAGACAACTACCGGCACACCGGAAAAAGGTGATCCCAGAAATCTTGTCATTCACAGAATTCAGAGCCTGACTCTGACAGATATTGTCTTTGACTTTGAGGCTGCGGACCAAGGAACGGACTATTTCGGATTGAAATTTCACGAGCCTAAAACATTTCGTATACATTTTTCTCAAGCAGTTTCTGATTTTGTTATGGAACGGATTTGGAGTTCTGAGCAGAGATTTGAAGAACAGGATGATGGTTCTGTCATTTTAGAAATCAAGACTGTTAGTGAGCCTGAGCTTATGAGTTGGGTTCGTGGGTTTGGGAAAGAAGCCAACATTTTAAAGAACTAAGGAGACTATTATGGGTTTTTGGAAAGTTGTTGGAGGAGCGGCTCTTGGAGTAGCTTGTGTTGTTGCTGCACCTGTAGCTGGTCCTGTCGGCGCAGTAACAGCTCTTGGTGCTGCTGTAGCTGGAACAGCCGGGGCTGTTGCGGGAGGAGTAGCAGAACTTTGCGATGATAGTGAGGAGGAAGCGAAAAAGGAAGGTTATCGTGATGGTCGGAAAGATGGCTTAGCTGAACAAGCAGAAAAAGTAAAAATACTTCAAGATAAAATTAGCCATGCCGCTCAAAAATTTACTGACCAAAAGAAACAAGAAGAATTCTTGATTGGCCTACTTGCTGTAGGATTCGCAATATCTAGCATAGATGGCAATTTCGAACAAAATGAAGAAGAGGATGTAAATGCATTTGTATTGGGACTATCTCAATTTACTTTCTCTAATACATTTACTGAAAAAATAAACGAATTAAAAGCAACCCCCCCGAAATTTGATGGAGCAATGCTTTATGTTAAGTCATATATACCTAAACGGCACTGGGATTTAGTCGATGAATTATTATTTGTAGCAGCAGAAGCTGATGGGAGCGTATGTGACAATGAAAAAAAATTCATGAAAAACTGGATTGAATTTAAGGCTTCCCATTAAAATTCTGGAGTAAACACATGAACAAACGTGCGGATAGAATGAAAAGGATGAAGAAAAGTAGAGTTAAGGTTTCTAAATTTTATGATAATCTTGACTTAGATGAGTCAGAAGTAAGTCAATCTCCAAAGAGTGTCGTTTGTGCCCAAGATGTTGCTTTTTTTGATAGCATAAATACGAAATTTGACTCTCAATATAATTTAAACTTTTTATCTGATCCGCATGTTTCTCAAAAACAAACTTATGCACTCCTGAATGACATTAAAAAAGGATATGAAAACGAAAAGTATGAAAAAATGTTTAATGAGTGCCAAAATACAATTCTTGAAAATATAATCCGCCCTTTTGGAATAGCTCGATACTTATTCGATGACAATGATGGTGGCAACGTAACAACAATACACAATGCGCAGAAGGGACTCTATGCATCAGATAAAGATAAATACAACAGATTAAATTACACAAACTCAAAGAATAGCGCAGGTGAATCTTTTGCCGGAGGACCGAACTCTGTAGGGGCTCAGGTTACAAGATCGAAAATGGATAAAAATGGCAATGTGCAAGATGGTTATACAGGAAAAATGGAAAAATCTAGCAACACGAGCCCGGACCATGAAAGTTCTCTTTCTGGACATCATAAGAATGGTGGCTTCATGCAGAGCGATCAACAAAAAGCAGATTTTGCGACAGACAGAGAAAATCTTGTCATAACTAGGCGTGACATAAATCAATCCATGAAAGATCAAGATAAAATGGAGTGGAAAGAAAAAAAACAAAATGGCCGAAAAACAACCAATAAAAAACATTTTGATATTGACGAAAAAAGACTCAAAACTCAACACAAAAAAGGTCAAAAAGTAGCTCAGAAACACTCTCCCACCCTAACGGACAAAACAATCTATTATACCAAAGACATAGCGACAACGGGAACTAAAGAAGCCGGAAAAATGGGACTACAGCAAGCAATAGGTATTATGCTTGAAGAATTTGTCAGAGCAACTTTCTACGAAATTAAGGATATATGGAATAATGGATTTAACGGTAATCACCTGAATTCAATTTTTTTTATTGTGATGAAAGGACGACTTAATAGGATTGCTAAGCGTATAACTGCTAAATGGGAAGATGCTGTTTCTGCTTTTAAAGATGGTGCAATATCCGGTTTTTTCTCAAATATGATAACAGTGATGATTAATATTTTCAAAACAACATCCGCCCGTGTCACAAGGGTCATTAGGGAAGGATTTCTGGCCTTTTTGAAGGCAATAAAGATGCTTCTCTTTCCCCCAGAAAACATGACATGGATAGAAGCTGCTCACGCTGCCACCAAAATTTTAACAGGGGGTGTGATTCTTGCTGGCGGAATAATGATTGAAGAAATTGTTGAAGAAACAATCTTATCAATTTTGCCAATTCTTGCCCCTTTTGCTTCAATCATTAGCTCTGTCCTTTTAGGACTAGCAACAGGTTTAACAACAATTTTTGCGGCCTGGCTTCTAGATAAAGCCGACCTTTTTGGAGTCGAACGAGAAGCAGAATATCAGGCTACAATTAAAAAGTTACACAGTATTACTGAAGATCATTATAATGAAGCAATGAAACTTTCTAAAGTTTTTGACGGCCCAGAACTGCTTCACTTACCTTAACCTGATAGTATTATGCCTTACTCAAAAAGACTAAAACAATTCTTCATGACTCCCGCTATTGCGGGAGTCATTGCTTTCAGCATCCTTGTATACGTAGCCCTCACTCTGATAGCTGTAGCGGAATCTACTACTGAATATGAAGGGTTCCTATTTTGGCTGAACTTCGCCTTCATTCTTGAAATCTTTTGTCGGGCATTTACTTACCGGAAATTCAGCAACTACCTCAAAGCCCATACCCTTGACGCTATCGCAGTATTCCCTTGGGATTTGCTCATTCTGTACACGACAGGACACGCCGCAAGCAGCAACCTGCTGGTTCTTATAAGACTATTTCGACTACTGCGCCTTGGAAGCTTCCTCAGCCTATGGAGAGATTCTCTTAAAAGCCGAATTGCATACATCATTAAGAAACAAATTGAGCAAAGCCTATTTCGCCAATGCCTTATCCTTCTAGGGGCAATAGTTTCCTTGACTGTTGTTTTCGGTTTTTTATTCAGGATAATAGGATATAACAGGGAAGGTACCAGCATCTTCTACATGACCTTCATGGCCCTTCTTGATCCGGGAACTTCCATGGAAGTGGCTGGTAAAAGTCTCGTCGTTCAGGTCATTTTTAACTTTCTGACCATGCTGGGAATTATCCTCTTTAATGGCTTAACTATCGGTATCATTGTAGCAAAAGTTGAATCATACTTGAACCGTGTTCAAGATGGGTACGGTGATGTTGTGGAACAAAATCATACCCTCATCCTTGGCTGGAATTCATTGGGACAACAGCTTTTAGAAGAAATAAATGACTATGCAGAGCAGGAATCAAAAAGCAAACAAAAAGTGGTCGTTGTAACAGAAGAGATTGATAGCGTAACACAATTCATCAAGCTAGGTAACTATCGCTACCTAGACTTAATCAAACGAAAAGGTGAATATTTCGAGAGCAGCACTCTGCAACTTGTAGATGTTGCTCAGGCATCAAAAGTCGTTATTTTGAATGAGAACCAAGACCTGTCACTTCCTTTACAGTTTAGAAAATCAGATGTTTTTAAAGGATGTTTAGCTGTTAACTCATCCTTAGATGGGCAAACGGATTGTCCCACCTGCTATTACGAAACAACCTGCAAATCCAATAGAGATAGGCTGACCCCTCATCTTTCTGACAATTTTCTTGGTTTTGATAGCTCTAAATATTCAGCATTGCTGTTGACCGCATTACTTTTTCATAAACACTACTACGATATTATGCTTGAGCTTTTCGGGTTCGCAAATGACGAATTCCATTTCGTAAAAGTTTCAGAAAATGACGTGTCTGGGAAAACTTTTGGTCAAATAATATCTGCCAGCAAAAATATAACTCCAGTTGGAATTGTTACCCAAGTTGAAGGAATTGATATATTGCCTTCGCCGGATTATCTGCTGGAAGATGGTGATCTGCTTATATTACTTGCGGAAAGCAAAGACTCTTTATTGGATGAAAAGCTTGATCAATCATGGGTAAACGAGGCTAAAGTTGACGTTGGGAGCTATGCTGCGAGCAACCAAAACTACATCCTCGAACAACAAAAAATAGCAATTGTCGGTGTTAACGAGACTCTTCCCAGTCTGCTGAACGAATTAAGCCTCTGGAACACGCAAGTTGATATAATCACGGACGAAGAAGGCAAAAATATTGCTTCAGATTACTTCGCTGACGTACCCGTGAAGCACAAACAATTTAATTTCTGCACCCAAAATATTAAAAATTACGACCTTGAAAGCTGCTTCGGAACCATTATTCTAGCAGACGATGTACACTCATTGAATGTAGGCTCCGATACATGTGATACTGACTCCCTTTTCAAATTATTCGACATTAAAGCTAGGCTTTCAGAAAAGCCGGTCATAGCCGAGGTAATCAATCCTAATGAAGAAGCTCTCTTCCAAAAAATTGATGGCATCAAATATATCGTCGGGACCAATATCCTCGCTAAGATTCTTAACATGTCACTTGTATACCCAGATGCACTGAGTTTTTTTGATGAACTGATATCTCTCAAAGGGGCCAGTCTTAACTTTGCCAAGCTCGACAACATGATCTCCCATGCTCCGTTCGAAGAACTCTCTTTCAGAGATTTCTTTCACAGCTTTTACGAGACACACGGCTACATTGTTCTGGGTGTAATAAGAGATGGAAATCAGCCATTGATCAATCCGTTGAGGACAGAACAACTCAAAGAGCCTGAATATGCCGACTTTAGTATGGTCGACGAACAGTTAATTCTTGAACCTGATGATGAGATTGTTTTTTTGGAAAAGAAGTAATTGATAAACCTATTGAAATATCTTTAGGTTTCCATACAAAAAAAGCTCGCTTTTATATACGGACTGTAAAATTAAGTAAATACGACAAAGAACCTGAGACTCAAATGAATGACAGCAATAGAAAAACTAATTTCGAGCGGATCGCAGGCAACTTAGACAATCTTCAAAACCTATGCTGCGAAGACCCAGAGGTAAAAATCGTCCTAAATGCCCGGACAGGCAAAGAATATACTGCACAAGAGGCTATTGGATGTAATGTTCACAGAGCTATGGAGCTCAGACATAATTTAGCAGAAATCATCGAAAAAAAACTAAGACCATTATATATTTGTCCGCTATGCGGCTATGAACTACGCTTAAATTGCATGGAAACCGGCCAAAGGTTTTACTTTCAGCACACGCACCACAAAGACAATTGCCCACAAATGAATACACAAAAATGGTCGCGCGAAGATATTTTAACAGCTAAATATTGCGGAAAACGGGAGTCCGAACCGCATAAGCAATTAAAAGCTGACTTAAGTAGTATCCTAACAAAAGATTCTTCCTTCTCCACTATTGACATTGAGAAGGTAGTTAAAGGGATTGACCCTACAACTTGGCGTAAACCAGATATAAGAGCCAACTTCAAAAATAAGTTCAACATTGCTTTCGAAATCCAGCTTTCAACAACATTTCTTGATGTAGTAATTGGCAGGAAAGAATTTTACAAAAAGAAAGGTGATCTTCTTGTATGGATTTTTGATATTTTTACTCTGAATTCAGCGAGAATGATGAAATTGGACACATTCCATATCAACAACTTAAATGCACTAGTCCTAGATAAAGAAACACTGGTTATTAGTAGAATAAAAAATAAACTACATTTAAAATGCATATGGGTTGAGCCAAGCATCATTAACAATGAACTGTGTCATACTCAAAAAACAGCAATAATTCCGTTTGATCAGTTTCAAATGAGTATTCCATCACAGACTATTTTTCATTACGATTATAAATCACATTTTGAAAAAGCCCAAAAAGAACTCAGTGAAACCCAAAAAGCTAAACAAGCCCAAAATAGAATAAACACTTTTTTCGAAAAATTTGACCCTGCTGAAGAAGACACTCACCAAAAATTATGCATCAAGTTATTTCCTGAATTTGATCTAAAAAAGACCGAATTAAGATGGTCATTAACAAGCTTTCTGAGATCAATGAATTCAGCAAGGACTAAAGACCCAACAATATCTGGAAGTGGATGGAAATATAACAATTTTAAAGAAATTTACGATAATGTGTATAAGTCACACACACAATTTTACTTTCTCTTTTGCTGTGCCACAAAGGCATATGGCATAACAGAAGATAGCGTATCGATAATACGGAGAAAAAAAGAGACATGGGAGTCACTTAAACAATACGGAATAAATTCAAAATTCCACCACGCCCCAATATTTACAGAACTCACAGCACAACTATTCCCTGAAGTCATGCCAATATATAATGAAATAATGGCTAACGAAAAAATTCAAAAGAAATGTAACACATCAGACCGCGTAGTAGAATCTTGCGCGGCAACACCAGCAAATTCTGGTGACAAATCGTCATATAAAATTCAATACACAGGCAATATTTTTGAACATGAAAGAGCTGCCCAATGGTCAGTCTTCTTCGATTACCTAAAACTACCATGGACTTATTCAAGCGAACAAATCAATATCATGAACCAAAATATTTCCCGAGACTTCAACGTCTATCGGCATCAATGCCAATTTTTAATTCTAAAAAAAGAAGAACAACGCTATCACTTTAAAATCTATGAAGAACTAGCAAGACTGACAGGCAAGAGCATTGTAGTAATAGACGGCCCTCCTGAAGAGGACGGCTACTCAGCTTATCTCTATTTACACTGTAAGAACCCGGTACACCAAGAGATATATAACAATGTTATAGCGGGAGAACCTCACCATTTTGGACTAGCCAGAAGGTCAGTCCAGCCAGAACTATGTTTATGCCCAGACATGTTCGATTTCTGCGAAAACCATATCAACCTAGCCCAAAAAAGCACTGACGATGGAGAACGTCCTGCTCTTGATGGTTTGGGATCTGGTTTACAAGAAGCCTATCAGATAGCTAGCATCGCAAAATTTGATTAGCACATAAGTCCATTTCTTTTATAAATAATTGTGAATGATTAAGTTAAATAGCCATTACCAACTACTCACATTGTTCATCGCAAGTATCCGCCCAGCTCCAACAAACTCCCCAAAACATCATCCGCAGCAGGCAGTTCCCCATAGACAATAGCCCCCAGACCATCACGATATGCGGGCAGCAGGGACTTCCATACGGCATCTGTATCAGAAAAAATGGGACACTCGGTAATATTCATATCCACCCACTTTGCATCACCGACCGGAGCTTCCTGATCGAATTTGCGCACGACCTCAAGAAGTTGCAGGAAATCAGTAGAGTTGAGAAACTTCTGAATCTCTTCCCGCTGCATGAGCTGGTGGATGTCGTAAATATGCCTGATCTTGTGACGCAGGGATTCAATTGGATTGTCGCTGCAAGATGCTTTTACAATCGCCATGACCTTTTCCGTGAATGTCCGCTCAAGACACAAGACTTGAAATGAAAAAGGCTCAAGGCAAAACTCTTCGATAAGCGCATCCTCTCCCCTGCTTCTCAGGAAGTCATAAATATACGTAGAGATCGGCAACGGCTGGTATGGCGAAGGATGAGCAAAAGCATTCACTTCCAGCAGAATCTTGTTGGAGATAGGCCCAAAAGCACCTTCAAAAGTTTGCGGGTAGGAATAATAAATTTTGCGGATCATGGAGCCTTTGCTGCTTTCCGTTGGCTCTTCGGTCAAATCCGTGCTGGCTACCTCTGTTATCTTCTTAAGCAGTTTCTTAATCTGATTGGATGCAATGCCCTGTTTTGTGATGACAGCAAGGTCTACGTCCTCTGAAAAGCGTTCGATGCAACCATATGCCTTGGACAAAGAAGTCCCACCCTTGAAGACCGTAACATCCGCAAGGTCAGTCTGGGCAATCCGGTATAGCGCAAGAGTCAGCCAGTAGTCCTTCTCAATAAAGATACTTTGCAGCCGCAGATGTTCCGCAGTTGCTTGAATGGCATCCCGGAAAAGCTCATTTGATTCATGAAGCCTCACATTATCCCCCACGCTTTCTTATTCTTCAAAACCGTATCCGAAACCATAACCTTGTACTTAGTGTAAGGATTCAGACTACCCTTTAAGGAGCCAATATCTGGGGTTTTAACCATCCCTTCGCAAAGGCATCCGCAAAGAGCGCGAACCATTGGAGGATAGGATTCAGCCATCTCCACAAGCCTTTCCAGATCAGACTGCGGTAGCACCGTCATCCTTGTCTTGATCGCTTCAACCACATCATCAGGGGTGCAGTCCTGCGCCTTCTTGATGAAGCGTAAAGCCTCAAGCAATTGCAGCAGCGGAATATCTGCCTCTAAAATTTCATCTACGTAGCTACGCACGTACTGGACCTGAATCTTACCAATACCCTGCTTTCTTCTAGGGGCAACACTGGCAATGGTCAGCACACTCGGAACCTGTGTGGCAATCTGAAGCTGTAAGTAAACGGACTGACCGGTAAGAATTCCGGTGATCTCATCCCCTTTGCGGGTCAGGAAGGAAATAAGCTCTTCATCAGCAGGCCCAACCGATCCGAAAAGAGTTTTCTTCGGGCGATAGAAAGTCCCCTTGGCCTGACGGATAAGAACCTGCTTCTTCACCAGACGTCCCAAAGCCTTTGCCAAAGCTTGTGGCTTGGTTTCCTGCAAATCCTTAAAGTCACCGTAGGTAATGATTCTTCCCGGCGGGACGGACTCAATGTAATTATTTATCTGTGCTGCGACCTGCATGATAATATCCTCTTCTTAATCAAGAAATATTCTTTTATGGTCATATGTCAAGTTTTTACATGCAAAAACATGACTACTTTATTCGCTCGACAACACACCGCAACGGCCCTACTCAAATAAAACTTCAATACAGGATTACAATCCGTTTAGCATTTTATGCATGCTGACAGCAGCAAACACGTACTTGCCCAGATCCTTACCCTGATAAGGAGTCTTGTTGAGCAACATGGTGATGCGTCGAAGCTCCCACTCTGATTCCGGCAGCCGTCCAAGTTCGGTTTCAAGGATAAACTCAATAGCCTGCTTCATATCGTTCATGGTGCCCAGTACGCTTCTATTGTGGGTTTTACCGAATGAACACCCACCGCACTGAAGCAGAGCTTTGGCAATCCGGGCAGAATCAACATTGGCCCACTCCAGAGCCTGCCTGAATCGATCACGAAAAATCTGATCAAAGTTCACAAAATCCTTTTTGACCATCCTCGGAATGAAAACCGCAAATCTAGTTTCATCATTAACCAGCAACACAGCCTTACTTCGATAGAGACGAAAGGTATTGCCATGCCAGCCACGCAGTCCCCGATGATCCACCTCTTCGGCTGGCTCCTTGATACCCAACTCATCCAATAATTTTTTAGTACATCCGATGTATGGCATAAGCACCTCTACTACAATTCCAGCACCTGACCATCTTCCAAAACATGAACATTGGAAAACGTGCTAGCATAAAGCTCTTTATACTCTGTATGCAGAGGGATTATTCTTTGTGGCTGGACAGCTTCAACGAAACGCTTCAAATCTTCAACGACGGCATGCCCACTTGTGTGAATAAGATCGAATTTGCAATCTTCACGATCCCTTAATTCGGCAGCTTTAGCATTATAGTGCGTGCAGCGGTTATCCAAATATCCAGCCCATTGAGAATAAATTACTGTTGCGGACTTCCCCTCAAGTCTATCAAGAATGTACCCTGTATAATTTTCATTGAGCCGCATCAGGTAACGAGAGGGAGATGTAACTATATCCTCAACTGTCAAAACCGTTCCCTGCTTATAGAGTTCATGAGTAAAACGTCCAAAGTAATCTGGATTTTTCTTAATCACACCATAGTAGAATCCAGCAGGACGATCCTTGCTTAACACTCTTATGTCATCCCAACTCATATCAGGAATCTTGGGGGACAATTTTTGAGCAACGCGCATGATCCACGCAGTATAAATATCTACGACAAAGATTCTTCCACTTCGCTTCGCAGCCCTATATACAGAGACAAGTCGATCAATGTTCTGCGCTGAGAAATTAACACAAACTAGCCCATCCTCAGCCTTTGCAGCATCAAGAACACCTTGCTCTACTTCATTCTCGCTGGAATACTTGGAATTATCCCGACACAGCATGGTCCCTTCAAGAAGAATCGCATCAATATCTTTGGGTAAATGAGAGCAAAGGTATTCAAATGTCTTACCCTTACGACCATGAGCACGAAAATCACCACTGTAATATATTTTCTTTGCCCCTGCCTCTAGCAAAAAGCCAAAGGCATCGGGAGAGGAATGGTCCACCATCAACGGAAGCACTTTTATAGCACCAATCTGGACCGGCTTTCCTGCTTCGAAAAAGATAGGCTTATGGGGCAGTAAAGAACCATCTGGCTTAAAAAAACTCACGCCTTGAACAAAATTCCAAGCCACCTTCCCAATATAGACAGGCACTTCTGGCGGTAATTGAGCCAGCAAACCATAATGATCCTGATGACTATGCGAAATCAGCACCGCATCAAAATCCCCAACATTCTCTGGAAGAGAAGCCGGGGAATCATCAAGAGGAGTGCCAGCATCTATAAGAACTCGCGTTCCTTGATGTTCGACGACAACGCAACTTCCGCCGATTTCGTTAGTCCCTCTATGGATTATAATCTTCACAGCTTATTCCCAATTAAAATTTATAGTGTCTTCCTACCGATAAAAACAGACTCCTTACCTAAAGCCCCTATAAGCTTTTCATGATGAAGGGCATTTGATTCCAGCCAGTCTTTCTTACTAGCGGCAGTATATCCAACAAAAATTAATTTCGGCTGAAGACACAAGCTCAATTTATCCACATCGATATTTTCAAAAAAATCCAGTCTATCCCCCGTAAACCCTTTAAGCATTCTAAAATTCGATATTACAGTTCGGTATGAGTCTAAAATTAACCCTTCATTAGCTTTCAAGGCATGAGCATATTTTTCCATTTGCCCAATCACTTCTGGAATTCCTTCACCAGACGCTCTTACTCTTGAATCAAAAATAGTTTTTGCTTCATAGAAGACGAGTTCATGCCCTAAATCTGTCTTTTGGGCCGCGACAAGATCAACCCTTGTTTTTTCACCAGGAATTGCGACTTCTACGTCAACTACATTAATATTCTTTTTTAGAAGCTCCGTTACACCTATTGCTTCAGGACCTGCATATTTTTGCATATTACGCAGAATCCCTTGGCGATCATTTTCTGACCGCAAATCTTCATACATTTCAAGTGAATCACACGGAATTAAACCGTTAATTGATACAACACTTCCTGATTTTACGAGATACTTACTTGCAGTTGAACACTTTAACTCTTTTGAATTTAAATTTGGATCGATTTTAACAAAACTACAACCATGACGATATGCATTTAAATAGTTGTTCCGAATAGCTAAGAAAAATCTATTATCATCAATTAATGACCTCCAAAAGCTATCACTCGCTTGATATTCGTCATTCAAAAATTTAACAACAGGATCAGTTAACCCTCGCTGAAATGAAGTCACGCTATCTCCTATGAGTTAAAGACAATACAAATAGGCTGATCGACATATTTAAATTAAAAATCACACTTACATCAACATCAGGTAAAGAATCAAACCCTAAAGTAAGACTTCAACAATCAATCCCCTCCACCCAAAACATCATCCGCAACAGACGCAGCCCGCCGTAGGGCCTCATCCGCTAAATGGGCATACCGCTGGGTCATCTGAGGGCTTCCGTGGCTGAGGAGCTTCTGCAAGGTGTAGAGGTCAACCTTGCCGCTGGACGCGAGTAACGATGCAAAGGTGTGGCGTAATCCATGGAGGGGTCTAAAATCTTTGGGCAGACCAGCCTTATCCCGAACTCTGCGGGCAATCCTGACGAACTCCTTGCGTTTGCCGCCATCATGGCCGGGAAAGACATATTCGCTCTCGCTCTGCTCTACCTGCTTCAGGATGTCGTAGGCGAGCTGGGCCATGGGGATCTTTTCAGTTTTGCCTTTCTTGGCTGCTTCCCCGCGCAGAGTAATGAACCGCTCTTCGAAATCGACATCTTCCCATTTCAGGGCAAAGAGTGCTCCACGACGCATACCGGTAGCCAGTGCCAGACGGATAAGCGAAGCAGCATTCTGGTCTTCCTCTTCATCAAGGGCCTGCCAATAAGCCTTGAGCTGCTTGGAGGTCATGCTCTCGGTTTTGATATTATCGATCTTGGGCATTTCGAAATGGAGTACACGGGGATCGGGGGCTGCACAGAGCCCTTTCTTGATACTGAAATTTACAATGCGCTTGAGTAGCGCGAGGACGTGTTTGGTGGTCTGCGGGGATAGCTTTTTCAGCAGGTCGGAACGGAGCCGGTCAATCTCGATGGTCCTCAGCTCTCCGGTTTCCATATTACCGAAGCCATCTTTTAGATACCTGTTGTAGCGGTTGATATCGCTCTTCAGACTTTTGGTTACTTCACCGCGTTGCCGGACATATTCATTCCAGAGCTTATCGATGGTCCATCTGGCATTCTCGGCTTCTTTCTCAGCCTTTTTGGCAATACGGACCTCGTCGTTGGTCGGAAGGTCTCCGTCAATCTTCATGGCCCGCAGCTTTGAAGCCTTGGCCGGGGTCATGTCGTCGCGATGCTGCCGTCCAGCCTTCTCTTCAACCTGTTTTCCGTGCTTGCGGTAGCGGATGAAATAGACCTTTTCGGGCTTTCCGGTCAGTTCGTGCTTTTTTTCGACGTAAAATACACCGGGGTATTTCGTCTTATGCCTTGTTTCCTTTGCCATATTGCCTCCTGTTTTCCCCCACACTCTCCCCCACACTCTCCCCCACACTTGAGCGCAAAATGAGTGAAAAAGCAAGCAAAAGGATGCAAAGCAGATTCGACTAAACCACTGAAAACATGTAAAATATGAAAAAGTATGAAAATCAGTGCAAACAGCTATTTACGGCCTTCTAAGCCGTTGGCCGAGGGTTCGAATCCTTCCTGCCCCGCCATGATATTTCAAGGGTTTATCTTCTTCGGAAGGTAAACCCTTTTCTTTTGTGGGTAAGTAATAGACAAGTTGAGTCAAAAACGGGATAGACTCGACAACTTTTATATCACTATACTTAACCTGCACCCACCCCGTCTAGTTTTTGCAAAGATGGAAGTCAATTAAACTACCAGTGAAACTTGCCCATAATTCATACAGAATAGGCCTATTTTGCATAAAAAAAACGGCTGCGAATTAAAATCCGCAGCCGTTTTAATATTTGATTTCAGTATAATTTATCCGGCACGAAGATCTTCGGTCATTTCCCGAAGCTGCGAGGCCATTTCAGTCAGTTCATTGATTGCAGCCTGCGTCTGAGTCATGCCTTGGGCGGTTTCAGATGAAATCTGGTTAACTTCTTCAACGGCGTTGCCGATCTCTTCACTGGCTGCGGACTGCTCTTCTGCAGCAGTTGCAATAGCGGAAACCTGATCAGTTGTGGAAGTAACAACTTCAACATTTTTCACCAAGGCTTCCTCTGCCTGACGGGCAAGCTCATCATACTGCTTTACAGCATTTTCTGCGCCTTCCATTTCCTTGATATTATTCTGGGTACCACCCTGAATTGCATGAATTGCCGAACCTACTTCCGTGGTGGCAGCCATGGTCTTTTCCGCCAGCTTGCGAACTTC
The DNA here is from genome assembly GCF_010470665.1 of Desulfovibrio sp. JC022. Lineage (NCBI taxonomy): Bacteria > Pseudomonadati > Thermodesulfobacteriota > Desulfovibrionia > Desulfovibrionales > Desulfovibrionaceae > Desulfovibrio > Desulfovibrio sp. JC022. The sequence goes on from NZ_VOPZ01000014.1 coordinate 24,612, forward strand.
ATCCGCCACAACTGCAAAACCTCTTCCCGCTTCACCGGCACGGGCTGCTTCAATGGCGGCGTTCAAGGCAAGCAGGTTGGTCTGGTCCGCAATATCGTTAATTACGTCAATAATGCTCCCGATGCTGTCAGCCTGCTCACCAAGCTCTCCGAGGCTTTTCCTCATCCGGACCGTATCCTGCCCGTCCACAGCAAGATTTCGGGCAGTATTGGCGTTATCGGCAGCCGAAGATGAATTGCGGGCCACTTCCATTACAGTATTATTCATCTGCTCCATGGAGGCCGCAGTCTCTTCCATGCGGGAGTTCTGAACATCAGTCCCCCTCACAATCTCAACAGTCTGGGCGGAAAGTTCCTCACTGGTGGAAGACAAACTGTTAACCACACTTTCAAGGCGGTCCGCAGCTTCATTAAGACCGTCACTTCTAGCCTTAAATGCCTGTTCTTTTGCTTCTTCAGCTTCAGCCAGTGCTTTGTTTGCTTCGTCAGTTTTGGAGTTGGCCAGATTACTCTTTTCATCTGCCTCTGATATTTTATTATTAAGCTCACCAACCATGCAGACCATGGCCCCGGAAAGCAATCCAAGTTCATCTTCCCTGCTTTTGGGAGCAGTGGCATTCAAATCTCCACCGGCAACCTTATCCGCAAACTGCACGCAATTCTTAAGGGGCGTGGTAATACTGCGCACAAGCAATGCACCCACAGCCATGCCGAAGACCAGAAACAGCAGTGCCACTCCAAACGTGACATACAAACCATGATTAACTTCTGCGAAAAGTTCACTCTTGCTGGCTTTAGTAATCAAATACCAGTTCAGCTCCGGGATATAACGGGAGACAACATACCAAGTTTCACCATTTTCATCGGTGTATGAAAACTGATAGCTCTTACTCTTAAGCAAAGAAGATACATCATTCTCATACCCTTTAATATCCCGTATATTTAGTTTATTGATCGCTTTTTTATCCTGATGCAACCGGATCAAGCCCTCTGGGTCCACCATGGCTGTCATCCCTCTTTCCCCTATTTTCATGGAGGAAACTTTCTGGACAAAATCATCAAGGGCAAGTGCCGTAGAAATAACCCCGAGAAATTTACCGTTTTTATCTATACGCCTGTTGATAAACGCTCTGGAACCGAAATCAGGATTATCGACATAAACATTAATCCCTACAGCTTTATTAGAATTACCGAATGCGGCGAACCATGAGTCTTCAGGACCTAACTTTTTAGCCTTCCCGGTCGCAAAATTATAATATTTATCCGAGAGGTTGGATACGAAATTACAACCGGAAGTTCCCAGTTGCCTGGCAAGATTTGATGAATATTTAAATATTTTGTCCTCACCGGAAGGATCTTCCCCTGCCTCCATCCATTCCCGCAGAAAAGGATCGTTTGCCGCTGCCCCTAGGACTTCAGCCGGAACAAGTAATGTCTTTTCTACGACATTTACAATATTCTCAATTTTGGCGGGTAATCCTTCGTTAAGCAATTGAGACTCTAGGCTTGACCGCGCTTCATAGTAGTTTACTGCGGTAATGGACAAGCTTAATGTCACCAACAGCAAAGCAATAATCAGATTCAAACGAAAACCGATACTAGAAAAACGTTTCACAGCACACTCCTCTTCTCAGCATTTCCAAACCCACTCTCAAAACGAGAAAGCCTCACAAGCTACTATAAGTTGCTTATTAGCATTAATATATTACTTAATACTCACAAAAAAAACAAAGTATAAAAACATTTCAGACTCAGCTCTTCAAATTGCATTGACCTTAACTTCCTCACAGGATATTTATATGGTACATAAATTCTATATGAGTAATTAATATTTTTTTGATAGTGTCAAAAAATAGAGAGTTAAGGAAAATCAATGCGTCACGACAAATATGATTGCAATCAGGGCTGTCCGGTGGAAGCCACTCTGGAAGTCATAGGCGGAAAATGGAAAGGAGCTATTCTTTATCATCTGCTGGAAAAACCATACAGGTTCGGCGAGCTGAAACGGACCATGCAGAACATAACCCAGCATATGCTGACCAAGCAGCTCCGCGAACTCGAAAAAGAAGGAATCGTCAACCGCAAAGTATACGCGCAGGTTCCCCCGAAAGTAGAATACTCTGTAACCGAATACGGAGAAACACTGCGTCCGCTGATCATGATGATGCGTGACTGGGGTCAGAAACATTTCGATCTTTAATCGTTAATATTGACTATAAACATAGGCAGAGAACTCAACTTTCTGCCTGCCCTAATGGGCATAAAAAACGCCTGCCGCTTTTAAGCAACAGGCGTTTTTCTATGATATATCCCGGTAGGGACCAAGTGGTAAACAAGCTACAAAAACTACCGTCCCATGACGTAGAATTCACTGTCCGGATGAACGGCCAGAAAACTCATCATGCGGTTGGACAGGTTGAAAAAAGACACAATTCCGGCAATATCCCAGATATCGTCACCAGAAAGACCGTGACCGCGCAGGACTTCAAAATCTGTCTCATTTACGGATTTGGAATCATTGGTCAGTTTCATGGCAAAATCACACATAGCGACCTGACGATCAGTAAGCCCTGCCTCGCGGTAATTGATGGCGACCTTCTCAGAAATGGTCGGATCACCGGTTTCAAGACGCATCACCGCTCCATGGGATGCAACGCAGTAGACACAACCGTTGTGTGCGGAATGGGCGATGATCAGCATTTCCTTTTCAGCGGCAGTCAGCCCGCTCTCTTTACCCATCACCGCATTGTTGTAGGCGATGAATGCCCGGAATTCTTCAGGGCGATGAGCCAGTGCGGTAAGTACGTTAGGGATAAAACCGAGCTTCTCCTGAAATGCGAGGATGGTTTCTTTTACATCTTCAGGCATCTCGTTAAATTCAGGGACAGGGTAACGGCTGATTTTTGCTTCACTCATGATATTTTCCTTATAGTGACAGTTATCTTTACTGGTTAAAAGTTTATAAAAATCTATATTCAGACAGGACAAAATTCTTGATTACTACCAGGCGTAGTTATGAAGTATGTCCATTTTGGCTACCGGATTGGCAACCATAGCACTTTCCACTTTCCGAAGTGAATTTTCTTTGATGCCGGGAAACATACCTTTGCACGAAACTATGTTGTTTCCATGATCACCCCAATAGAATGTTTCAAAATTCATATTTTCAAGCAGATACTTTTCCTCTTCCAGCATCTGGAGCGGCGTGGCCTGAATAAACTGCCCGGACCGGATTTCCTCTTCAAGCTCGGTTCCCGGCTGAACAGTCAAAGCCATGGGGGCGATCTCTTCGGGCTTAAGGATGTTAAGCAGCTCCACAGTTTTCTCAATATGTTCCTGCGAGCGATCTTTTCCGCCCATGCCGAAGATAAAGGAGGCAAGAACTTCAATACCTGCTTCCTTGGCCTTGGCCATACCTTCGATTGCCTGTTCCGGGGTCAGCCCCTTTTTCACCCCCTCAAGAATGACCGGATCACCGGATTCAAGCCCGGTGTATGCTTTGGTCAAACCTGCGACCCTTAATTCCTTAAGTTCCTCCACAGACTTGCGCCTGAAATCATTAAGTCCGGCGTAAAGGGAAATTTTCTCGCACTCAGGAAAAGTATCCTTCACCGTGTTGATGATCTTCAGCAGAAGCTCGGTCTTCAGGGCCAACACATTTCCGTCAACCAGAAAGACAGAACGAACATTGCGATAAAAACGTCTGGATTCCTCAATATCCTGAAAGATGTCTTCAAGACTCCTGATGCTGAACCGCTTATCGCGAAACATGTTGCAAAAGGTACATTTATTATGGGTGCATCCGAGAGTGGTCTGTATGAGCAGACTGTCCCACTCTATCCACGGCCGATATACTTTTCCTTCAAATCTCATTTTTCTGACCTCGTTCAATCAGTTGGAAAACCGGGCCAGCACATTCTCAATCACACTCACCACCTCCGCACATTTCTGCGGATTAGATGCATCAGGATGAGGTGAAGAAAAACGGCCAGAGTCATTATCGAAATATTTACCGGAAGCTGCGGCAAATTCATCGGACAAAGCTGCCCGACGCAGAATATCCGCACCGATGCGTAAATCAGCCCCGTCTACGCCGTATGCTTCCTTGACCATCTTGCTACCCAGCATGGATGCGGGGTTCACCGCCACCACCACCGGACCGTCAGCACCGAGCGAATCAGCCATGGCCGCGGACCACATGGTCAAAGCAAGTTTGGACTGGGCATAAGCCATACCGTCATTATGCGCACTCACTCCGTTCAAATCCTGCGGATTGAGCGGAGCCTGTGCAGCAGATGAAAGATTGACCACCCTGCCGGAACCACCCAGCAACGGCAGCAGTTTTTTAGTCAGCAGGTAAGGGGCAATAGTGTTCACTGCGAAACGCACATCAAGAGTGTCCGGTGATGCGGTTGCAGAGACCCGGTACACCCCGGCGTTGTTAATCAGCACATCTAGAGAATCATGCTTTTCCGCGACTTCAGCTGCAAGCCTTACCACTTCAGCCATGATAGAAAGATCGGAAACATAGCTTTCAACACTGCCTGCGCCTCCAAATCTGGACAATTCACCGGCAACTCTCTCAAGTTTTGTTTTATTACGCCCATGAACCAACACCTTATGCCCCTCGGCAATAAGCATCTTCGCGGTTTCAAGACCGATGCCGTCAGTTGATCCGGTTATGAGGATTGTTTTCTGCATTGCTATCTCTCCCGTTCAGAAGATTTAATGTCGTGCTTGTATGAGAGCGTACTCCATACCAAGACACGGACACCTAAAAATGTTAAGTTGATGAAACCACAGTGACCGATAGATCGTTTTTAATTAGTAAGCCGCTCAATCACTGTATGCAGAGAATATGGCGTACATACAAAACACACAAGTAGGCAAAAAAATATGACGTAGTATCAATAAGCAGACAATTGTGATAAATAGGTAGCTTAGAGATTAAAAAAAATTCTCAGATATTTATCTGATGCGATCTGCTTTTAATACAGATATGATTTGATGTTCATAGAGAAATGACATTCATGCAGGACTGATCCTGTATTAATATAAAAGGAAAGAACTTATGCTCAATTTTAAAGTAAACGAAGAACGCTGCATCAGGTGCGGCAAATGCATTACCGACTGTCCGCCCATGTGTATTTCCATGCAGGAAGGTGATTTCCCGGTAATTCAGGATGAAAACAGATGTCTGCGTTGCCAGCACTGCCTGGCTGTCTGCCCTACCGGAGCTATTTCCATCTTGGACCTGGACCCGGACAACAGCATTGAGCTTAAATATGAACTGCCCACAGCGCACTCCATGGAGACTCTCATCAAGGGCCGCCGTTCTGTTCGCAAATACAAAAAGAAAGCCCTTGAGACAAAAACTATTACCAAACTGCTGGAAACTGCATGGCATGCCCCTACGGGGACTAACGCCCAAGCAGTACTCTTCACCGCCACAACTACAGCTGAAGCAACCGAAGAACTACGCAAGGAAATCTATTCCAAACTGGGCAAACTGCTGACCGATTCCGACTTTGACGAGAACGACATGCGCTTCAAATACCTGCAAATGGCCTACGGTGCCTATACCAACCATGACGTAGACGTTATCCTGCGCGGCGCACCCCATATCCTTATTGCCAGCGCACCCAAGACCATCCCCCTGCCCAAGGAAGACTGTATCATTGCCCTGACGACATTTGACCTGCTGGCTCAGTCTATGGGCGTGGGAACCTTGTGGGACGGCATGCTCAAATGGTGCGTAGATGACTTCTTCCCTGAACTTGCCCACAAACTCGGCGTACCTGAAGACCATGAGATAGGATACAGCATGGTTTTTGGACACCCGTCAATTCAGTACCGGCGCACAGTTCAACGCGCTGCAACTGAAATGAATCTCGTAAATAGATTCTAAGTATAAACAGTGAAGGGTTCTGTACGGACCCTTCACTTTTCTCTATTGCCGCCATACCCTTCTAGTGCTATCACACGCCTCAAGCGAGATGAACACACATGAGGCAAACATGGATTATATAGAATACATAGACCGAAAATCCGGTGAAATCTGCAAAGAGACAGTACCCGGTGAGAAATGGCTAAAATGGCTGTACCACAATCCTTTGGGTAAACTTGCGCTGCACGGTGCGATTAAAAGGAAATTTGTATCCCAATGGTACGGTAATAAAATGGACAGCCCGGCATCAAAAGACAAAATTCCCGGATTCATAAAAGATTTGAACATCGACATGAATGAAGCCATCCGTCCGATGGAAGATTACGGTTCGTTCAATGACTTTTTTATCCGTGAACTAAAGGCCGAAGCCAGACCCATTGATAATACTTCTGCCACAATCGTTTCCCCTGCCGAGGGCAAGATTCTAGCATTCGAAGGCATTCAAGGGCTTGATTCGTTCTTTGTAAAAGGACAACAGTTTTCTCTCAATAAATTCTTGCAGAACAGTATGCTCAGCAAACAATACGAAGAAGGCACACTGCTCATCATCCGCCTTGCGCCCGTAGACTATCACCGTTTTCACTTCCCGGCAGACGGAACCATTTCCGCCTCAAGCCCGATTAATGGTGATTACTTCTCAGTATCGCCTTACGCAGTCAAAAACATGCTTCGCGTGTACTGGGAAAACAAAAGGGAATACAGTATCCTTAAGACTGCAAAAGCAGGTAATATCCTACTTTGTGAAGTTGGCGCCACTATGGTCGGTTCTATTATCCAGAGCTACACCCCGGACAGTGAAGTTAAGAAGGGGCAGGAAAAGGGATGTTTCAAATTCGGCGGTTCCACCGTGATAATGCTGCTTGAAAAAGGAAAAGCTCAGATTGATGCGGACATCATCAAAAATACTCAAAACGGCTTTGAAACCAGCATTAAGATCGGCGAAACTATCGCAACAGTCTGCGACTGAACATTTCCTTGATATTTTTTAATCACTAAGGATTGAACGAGACATCGTTCAATCCTTTCTATTTTTTTGAACTTTATAATAAACATTTCAAAATGTATAATTTTCGGTTTATAATTTGAAATATATAATCTAGAAAGGGTTCACTTTTAATTAGAAATAACTTAGATATATATACTTCGTATGGCACAATTATTAATAAAATAAAATCAAGCCGTTTCTTGAGAATACAATTTCACTGATCCGGGGAGGGAATCTGTGAAAACAATATTTCTTAATTTAAGGAGCATGATCTGCTCTTTTCTTCTATTCTTTACATACAAACTGAGAGAGTCCTCAAAGGTTCTTCCGATTTGCAATTGTAAAGAAAGTCTCGCCTGTCCTGTTCCGTTCAGTAAAAATACATGTAATTTTACTATACGAAATATCTCTTTTTCCCTCCACCAATGCAAGGTCTGCGGGGGAATTTCCGGATGCCCCAAAAGTGCTTTTCAAAAATTCATAACCACTTCCTCAAATGATGAACGGGAGCTGGTAATGGGAAAATTTTACAAGCACATGCAGACCCCTCTTTAAGGGTTTTACTCGGAACCAAAAACGAATAAAAGTTTAAAAGTCAAAATTGAAAACGAATATTTCTTTAAAGGCAACCCCGCCTTACGAAAAATCGTTTTATAAACTTTCTTTAGAACTTTTCTTTTAATTATTTTTGCCTTATATGCAAATAGTGCCGATTTGGCGTTATATAAAAGATAAAAAGAGCAAGGAATCACTCTCTCATGGCTTACAATAGTAATAAATACAAATTATACTTAACTTTATCCATCTTTGTTTTAGTTGCAGTAGTTGCCAGTGTGGTAGTCAGCTTCGCCTTCCTGAAGACTCTTTTCGCCACCTCGGAAATAATCAACTCGATTATCCTTGCGGTCTTTATAGGTAGTGTAATCACTGCATTTCGCTATATTTTTTCCGTACGCAGGGACATGAAGCTTTTTGCGGCATTCACCCAATGGTGTGAACACCCGGAAGAAAGCACTTTTGAGCTTGATGATTTGAATAAAGGGCTACTCGGAAACGTCCTTGTTTCCATCGGATGCTCAATTAAGGAAAATGGCATCCTGATCGTTAAATCGACCAGTGACAGCCGTTCCATTATAGAGAGTCTTGAACAAAATGTATCTTCTCGTTCATCGCTGATCTCTTTTCTCGGCGGATTCCTTGTTCTGCTGGGGCTTATGGGTACATTCCTCGGCCTGACCCTGACCTTGCAATCCATGGGAGAAATCCTCTCCACCCTTGCAGGCGGCCTGACTGACTCCAGCGACACATCCATCATGCAAGTCATGATTCAGCTCATTGTAGAACTGAAAAACCCCATGGCCGGTATGGGTACAGCTTTTTCAACATCCCTGTTCGGTCTTGCGGGCAGTGCTGTTGTGGGTGTTCTGTCTATCCTTATGGGTCGCATGCACGATCAGCTCAAACAACGCCTTGAAAACTGGCTCAACGAAAAGACAGAATACTCCGCAACCAAAAGCGGAGCCGCCGGTGCTTTCCCCGCTGATCAGGATCTGGGCAGCCAGATGGACGCTATTTCCACTCAGTTGGAAAAGAACAACGAAGCTCTGCTTGAATCCCTTGAAAACACAAACAAGTTTCTGCTGAAACTTACCCTGCTCCAGCAGCGTTCAGCAGAAGCTATCAATACGGTTCAGGATCAATCAGTTGAAACAACCAAAGAAATCGGTCTCGGCAACGAGTTAACCGGAAGACTGATCAAAGAATCGCGCCAGATGGTCACAGCTTTGGAAAAAAACATTGAGACAATGAATACCGTTAATGGAAAACAGCTTAAAAATTAATTTAAACTGTTATTAATATAGTTCGGGTGAAAATATGTCAGGGCAGATGATAAAGAAATTTGGAACAGCTTGCATACTTTGTGCGCTGCTTACATTTCAGGGCAATACCGGTTTTGCTGCAAATTCCACGGAAGGCACTCCCCTGCCTGCCGTGGAGAACGTTTCAGCAGGATCCACTGAGACAGTAAACCTGTCAGGTCTGGAAAATAAAGACCCACAGTATACAAACGCGGAAGATATAGAGAGTTTCAAACAAGGTGTCATCAAAATTGAAGACCCCGGTGTGGCAGGTTCTTCCTTGCAAAAAAGTGCCCCCAACGCCGCTAACGCAACGGCCCTGACTCTGCAACACGCCTGTGAACTGGCTGTGACCAACCATCCGCTGGTGGCATCCTCACGCTATTCTATGCTTGAAAAAAATGCTGAGTACGGAATGGCCCGCAAAGTATACTTCCCGCGTATTGATTTCACTGCGCAGGCCGGTCCTTCGCACAATCTCGATACCGAGACCACCAGCTACGGACAATCTTCCGTTGCCATGACCCAGACCCTCTACAACTTCGGCGGTCTGGATGACAGTGTTGACAGTGCCAAGATGAAGGCAGAAGGCGCGAAGTACCGTCTGGCCCGGACTCAGGAAGATATCGCCGCCCTTGCCATTAACTCCTACCTGAGCGTGATGCAGGCGCAGGAAAGCCTCAAGGTCTACAACAACACCTTGGATTTCTACAACAAACTGTTAAAAACTTTCTGGGAACGCTACAATGCCGGGATTTCCTCCAAAGCTGACGCCCGCAAGGTGGAAGTATCTCTGCGTTCAACTGAATCCCAAGTCACAGTGCAAAAACAGCAGCTTAAGACCGCAAGACTGCTTCTTGAGAACATCATCAAGCAATCGGTCAATGAAGTTGAGACTGACATTGCCATGGCTAAAATGGACATCTCAGACACCCTTGAAGGTGCATACGAGCTAGCCAAGAGCAACAACGTCAACCTTCGGGCATATAATGCTGAAATTGAATCACAAAAGAAAGTAGTCTCCACCGTTGAAGCGGGCTATTACCCTTCATTCGGGTACAGACTGCAGGCTAAAAGCGAATTCAAAAAATATGATGGCTACGAAAACGCTCTGGACGCTCAGGTCACCGTTAACTGGAACCTCTTCAACGGCTATGCCACAGATGAAGGTGTAAAACGGGAAGAAGCTGTCCTTAAAAGGCTTATGGCTACCAAAGAAGCTACTGAGCTCGAAATTCAGAACATCCTTTCCGATGCTTTCAACGCATACAAATCTTCTGAAAAAGAGTTCGAACTGGCCCGCGACGCTTATGACTCAAGTGTCAACCTCATGAGTCTCTACCTCAGTGAGTTTGATCTCGGCATCCGAACCCTGCTTGATCTCATCACAGCCCGCGAAGGACAGACAAGCGCGGCTGTACGCGAAGTGAACGCCCGCTACGCAAGAATCCGGGCAGCACTCAATATTTTCTTAGAACAAGGCCGACTCCCCGAAATACTGGGACTGCCCACTGAAAAAACTCTTTTCGAATCAAACAACGCACTTTACTCCGCTAAAGGTGAATAATCATGGCTGACGCACAGAAAGTATCTCCGTCAACAGTATATAATGTTCAAGGCTCCCCCGATGACTACAACTACGTCCTCAAGGGTGCTGACCTTATTTTGGTCAACAAGCAGACCAACGAAGAACAGGTGTTCCTCTTTGTAGGTAACATCATGAGCCTCGACGGTAAGGTCAACATGGAATTCGCCGATGGTAATTCCTTGCAGTCGCATGAAATTTTCAGCCGTTCAGAAATGCTGGACATGGATAAGCAGGACGAAGAAGCCCCGCAATGGGAAGCCGTCACTGAAGATCCCACTCCTTCAGGAGATGAAGGCAACTCCGATGAGGGTAACCTCAAAGACGGACAACTTCAGCCCCTCCAGACCGCTCAGGCCGCACTGGTAACCGACCCCACTGATGATATCCTCAAGACTCAGCAGCGCATGTTCGATGATATCGACAAGTTCGCGCAGCAAGACAGTATTTCCAGTACTCCCGATCCGATTGACAAGATCGAAGTTAAAGAAAATGAGCAGGATGAGAAGAAAGAGGATGAGGAAGAAGAAACACCTGTTGAAGAAGAAAAAAAAGACACTACAGGCGATGGCGACAATACAGGCAACGCCAACAATGAAAATAGCGGCAAGGTAACTATTGCCCTTTCGCAGGAATCAGAATCCGGTATAAAAATTACGGACAGCGATACAGGTGAAACCAAGTTTAAAGATGACGGGATCACCAAAGAAACTGACCTGAAAATTGAAGGAACTGCTGACCCCTATACCAAACTCAATATTTTTATGGACGGCAAGAAAGTAGGGGAAGCAACTGCCGATAAAGACGGTAAATATGACCTTACCGTTACTGGAGCAGCTGAAGCCGAACACGAATTTTTTGCACGTATCAATGACGGCACAGGTGAAAGCGCACCCAAATCCAGCACCTTAAAAGTAGAGGTAGACACTACCGCGCCCACGCTCAATGATGATGCGAAAGCGGACTCAACGTCCAAAGTCACCTTCGATGAAGATAATGGGAAAACTTACACCAATCAGGACCGTCCTCTGATCGAAGGAACAGGTGAAAGTGATACAATACTGACCATCACGTACACAAGCACAGACGGATCGGTTACGGGAACACTTAACGGTATAACCGTAAACAGCAGTGGTAACTGGAGCTACCGTTTCCCAGAAGGCAGTGAACTTGCTGATGGAACCTACACCTTCACTATTGCAGGTCAAGACGATGCAGGTAACGCTCTTGCTGCGACCCAGCAGATTCAAAATGTTATCGTTAAGACTGATTTCACTACTGGTGCGACTATTACTCTGGACACAACATCCGACTCCATGGGTACACACGCCAATGCAGCTGCCAACGACAGAATAACGAATGATGCAGACCTTGACCTGACAATAAGCAATATCAGTACAGATGCTCGTCAGGTAAAGGTGTATCTGGCACATGCAGACGGAACCAAATCCGAGCTGGGGTCTGCGGATTTTGACTCCGTCAACAACAAATGGACATACACTGTCAAGAATGGCGATATCCCCACAGACGGAGACTACACCTTCATGGTAGAAGCCATGGATATGGCTGGTAATGTATACCAGCCTGCTTCCTCTCTGCCTGTGGAAATTGACCGCACAGCCCCTACCGAAGGACTCGACATTGATCTTGACGCTGACAGTGACTCGTCTCACAGTCGCGGACTTTTAGGGAATGACACTGACAACTATACCCACGGGACCGAAACAGGTAATCCTGACGGTGCAGGTCTCCTGAAAATTAGCGGAGCTGGAGCCGGAACAGCAGGCCGAGTAAATCTCTACCTGATCAACAGTGACGGCAGTAAAACTCTGGTCAATACTGATAAATTTATTCAGGCAAACCCTGATGGTACTTGGACATATAATTATGACGCCAGCGGTAAAGGCACTTCTGGTACTGAAACACTTGAATTCCGTGCTGAAATAACAGACGTAGCAGGCAACATCGAGAGCGCGGATTTAACTGTAACAGTGGATAATACCGACCCGGTAAAATCCACCATCACCATTGACGGCCTTGATGCCGCTAAAATTTCCCATGACTCTGAGGGTTACTCAGCGACGGTGAAAGGTGACTCGCTCACCATGACCGGGAAGATTCTTGAAAAAGCGGATGATGTAATCGTTACCCTGTATCAAAAAAATGCTGACGGCACTTTTACCGCAATTGCGAACAGCCTTGCTGACGGCAGCGGTCCCCTTTCCATTAGTGAGTCCGGCGGGTCTATCAACTGGTCCTATGATGTAAGCGGACTGGTACATGGTAATAAGTACTCATACTACGTCACTGTGGAAGACGCCGCCGGAAACATCAGCGACCCTTCCGAAACTTTTACTTTTACTTCCGACCAGCAGATAACCGCCCCTACTATCGCCCTTGATGCTGCCAGCAACACCATCGGCGGACCGGGTACTGCGAACGACAACATCACCGGATTCGTTAAAGACGGCTCCGGGACCAAAGATACTGACATTGAATTCAAAGTCACCGGGGACCATGACGATACCATCAGTGTCTATGTTGTAGATGCTGCTGGCACACATACCGTCAGAGTCGGCGGTGTGGACTACAAATGCAATCTGGTCGGCACAGCAAAGAACGGTCAGACCGTTTCTTTTGATGCTTCCGCTTATGAAAATGATACTACCGATCTCCAGTTCATCGCGGTTGCTGAGGATGAAGCCGGAAACACTGCCACCTCTACAATCTATCCGGTAACCATAGATGATGAAGCACCTGTGGTTGATAATATCGGAGTTGAAAATGCTGCGGCCCTCGGCCTTTCCGATGTAGATAACGAGACCAACGCCACCAAGCTGACCCTAACCGGAACTCTGGACGAAGGCTCAGCTGATGTGGTTGTGCGCGTATATGACGGTGTGGATGGTGCAGGCAATCCCAAGTTCATCGGCAATGCAGCTATCGTCAGCACCGCATCCGGCTACAAATGGTCCCTTGATGTGGGGAGTTCTTCAAAATACATTAAAGAAGGCGAACACAATTTCAGCATTGTTGTTGAGGACGCCGCAGGAAACCAGACCCAGTATCCCACAGGCGGCACTTACGATATCAACATTGACCGCACTGATCCGACCATAACCGCCACACTCGGCACCGGATTGGATACCGGGCGTGACGTTTCATACGAAAATGACTGGATCACCAGCATAGATGACAACCTCAGTATTGACGTTACCGCCAATGAAGGGGCAACCATTACCGTTACTGTAAACGGACACGATTTCACTCATATCGTAACCGATGCTGAAGCCGCTGCGGGCAAAATCAATTTTGATCTTTCATCACTCAGTCTGGACAACAACAAACTGAACTTGGGTGATAACGACGTTGTTATCAAAGCCACTGACCCGGCAGGTAACAGCACGACCATTAATAAAAATCTGGTCATTGATAACAAAGTCGACACCGACACCAGCACTATTAAGCTGGCAACAGCTTCCGATACCGGTGTCAGCGGCGATAATGCCACCAGCGACCATAGCCCGACCATGCAGGGAACTACCGAAGCATTTGCTCTGGTGGAACTGCTCATCAAGGGTACTGATAAAGCTGGCAACGCTGTTGAGTATGCTGAAAGTGTTACTGCTGACAAAAACGGGAACTGGGAAATCACCCCGGATCACAATATCCCTGACGGCAGCTATGACGTTACAGCAAAGATCACCGATATTGCGGGCAATACCGGGTCAATCAGCCTTGATTCCCAGCTTGTAATCTCATCCAACCCCACGGCCCCGGTCATCACCATGACAGAGGATACCACGGCTAAATACTTTGGGGATGATACAGACAAAGACTGGGTAACCCGTGATTCCGATCCTGATTTCACTATCCAGAAAGATGTCGGGACCAAACTTGTGGTGACCGCCACCAAGGCCGGGGATTCTTCGTTCTCCTTCAACCAAACCTATACCGGAGCTGCTGATCAAGCCTCGGACAGTATTGATGTAAACACATCACTGACAGACGGTACCTACACTTTTACCTTCACAACAACAGATGCTTACGGCAACCCCAGCACGACCACTAAGACTGTTGTTATTGATTCTGAGTACGATGCAGATGACTTTACCCTTGCCATGGATTCCGGTTCTGACACCGGGAAAACCGACATCGGCAAGAATCCCATCATCCTGACCAACGATGCCACGCCTGAACTTTCAGGTAATGCGGAAGTCGGCAGCAAAGCCAAGATGATGATCATGAGCTTCGACTCTGAAGCAGATCTCAATGCCAGTGCCGACCCCACTTCCATGAACGATACTCAGCTTCGTGCTTTCATGGAAACTTACAAGGGGTCCCTGATCAATGATGTAACCATCGGCAGTGATGGCAAATGGGTGGCAACCCCCAACCTTACCGCCGGAGATAAATACTACAAGGTTATTGTTGTTTCCGAAGATCAGGCCGGTAACGTTGAGGCTGAATCCATATCCATCAACCTCGACACTCAGGACCCGACAGCACCGATAATAAACCTGACCGAGGATGACGGTGATGTTTATCCTGACTCTGCGCTCAATTCCATTACCGATCTAACGCCGCGTCTGGCTGGTACTTCCACTCTTGAGAGTGGTGTTACCACCGAGATCCGCATTACAGACCAGACCGGAAAAGAAGTTCTGACTCTTGATGTCAGCACTATCGCTAATGCCGACGGAAGTTGGGAATACCACTATGGGCAAGGTAGTAATGAGCCCTACCTCAAAGGCGGAGACTACACTGCAACCATCACCAGCACGGATAAAGCAGGTAATGATATCAGCGATACGGTTGAATTTAAGATTTTACAGGATGTTGCGGCTAAGCCAACAGTTGAACTTGCCAAAGATGATGACACCAATATTGTAGGTGACGCTATAACCAGTACCGCCCTGCTGGCAGCAGATGCCAAGCTGACCCTGACCGGTACTGCGGTAGCCTTTCAGGAAGTCAAAATTTACGATGACAGCAATACCTTAATAGGCTCATCCAAAGCGGGCGAAGACGGAGTCTGGACCTATGACTTCGGCACCAATCCTTCGGGCGTAAATGTCTACTACGTTGTGGCTAACGGGAAAAAATCCGACAATTTTACCCTGAACGTTGACAACTCCACCCCCGACCCGACCGCTGACCTGACAAAAGACAGCGGCACCGATGGCGACTGGGTCACAAACGACCCGACCATCGAAGGTAATGTCGAAGCTGGCAGCACAGTAGAAGTAAAAGCTGTAAGAGTATACGAACTGACAGACAATGGAGACGGAACATATTCATATACAGACAGTTCCGGTACCAACCAGACAATCACTGACGCTGCCGATGTAACCGATATAGGCGGTAAAGACTACTTCGTTAGCAATGACACTTACTCTTATACCGTAGCTGCGAAAAACGTTAAAGCTGACGGCTCCTACGAGACTGGGGAACTAAAAACCATCCTCAGCGGTAAGGACGGTCAGTATCAGGTTACTGTAAAATCCACTGACGTTGCAGGCAACAGCAGCGATCTTGTCATTTCAGATATCCTTGATCTGGATACAGTAATCGCTAAACCGACCATCGGCATCAAAACCGGAGATGATTCCTACCTTGCGCCTGATGCTGACGGCGATATTATTAACGCCAGCGGAACCAAGGTCGGTTCATACGCAGACCTGCCTACCGGGTTCCGCAACCCGACTGTGGCCTACAACGAAGACAATATCACCAATGACCGGGACCTAATCCTGACCGGTGATGCAGAAGCCGGAGCAAAAGTTGTTGTATCCATCACAGCAGACGGCGTAATCACCAAGTACGAAACTGTCGCCGATAAAGACGGGCACTGGGAATGCCAGCCCGGTAATCTCGCAGACGAAAACTATACCGCCTCTGTAACCGTTACCGATACAGCAGGAAACAGCTCCACCAGCAATGATTTTTCATTTGAAGTGGACCGTACCCCCACCCGTGCGGCGTATATTGATCTTGCCAACGATGACAACACATACACCAATGACGCGACCCCAGAGCTGACTATTCTTGGAGATAACGGGTCTGCTTATGTCCTGTATTATGTAGACGGAACTACCGGTAACCTCACGGCAGTAAAAAGCGGAAGCTTTACTAATACGAGCCAGACCTACACAGTTCCCAATGCGGATGCCCTTGATGAAGGTGACCACAGCTACAGACTGGTAACCGTTGATGCGGCAGGTAATGTTCAGTCCACTGATTACACCATCCATGTGGACCTGACCGCACCTGCGGCTGCGGAAGGTGTAACCTTTACCCAGATTGATGAAACCGGTGCTACGCCTTCCACGGTCAACACCTACGTGGCTCAGTCCGGCAATTCCATCAATATCAGCACCAACGACAACACTACCGACCTGCTGGTAAAAACAGCAACAGGAACGTCTCTGGTGGAACTGGTCAGGTCTGATGGTACCGTAATTGCCAGCGGAGCTGTTAACGGAGCCGGAAATGCACTTCTGGACCTGACAACCAAAGATCTGAACATCATTGATGACGGCAGCTACACCTACACTCTGAAATTCTATGATGGTGTGGGCAACCAGCTTGATGCCAACAACGTAACCGTTAATCTCGTTGTTGATACCACCGACCCCACGGTCACCGTAAAAATGTCCAGCAGTTCTGATCATGGCTATGACGCTGCAACGCTCGCGGACGGTCTTACCAGTGGTAAATCCTTCACCTTCGAAGGCAAGTTCACCGAGGACAGGTCCATCAACTACACCACTGAAATGGCCTATCTCATTGTCATTTCCAATGGCACGGACACATGGACCTACAACTCCACTGACAGCGCGAATCAAGACGGCCATATACAGAACATTACTGTGAATGCTGACGGAACCTATCATTTTGATTTTGTAGACAACGATTCATCTGATCCATTTGACGATGGGAATTACAATGTCAGCATCAAAGCAATTGATCAGGCGGGTAACACCTCTGATGCTGCGACAGTTGATTTCCAGCTGGACAACAACGACATAAACCAGACTCAACTGACCATGACCGAGGATGTTGTCGGTTCTAAAAGATATGTAACTCTTGAGCAGTCCGGATATACCGGGGACAATGACCCGGCCACGACCGATATAGATTACAAATTCGAAGTAACTAAGCACGATACCGACACAGGCAACAAAGACGTAACCTCCGGCGAAATCAAAGAAGGCGGTGACTTTGAAATTTCACTTCGAAATGATGGCCAAGAGTATGAATACGCCGAAGTAAAAGTAACTGACAAAGCAGGTAACGAATCAGAGTCACAATTTGTTGACTTGAACAAAAGCAACGTAAACTACAGCGCAAAACTCGGAACCGATGCTGAGGTAAGGTCTGTAACCGCCACACTATTCAATGATGCCAACAACAACGGAATCGCTGATGACGGTGAAGCTGTACAAGACTTCGGTGAAATTACTGATAACTGGAGCACTGACTTTGCAGCACTTGCTGAAGGAAATTACATTTTGCAGATTCAGGGGCACAATGACACCACCCCTACTGACGCAAATGTAACTTCAACAAAAGAGTTTAGCTTTAGTCTTGACGATATGGACACTCCCGGTACTACCACCGACGATTTCTTCACTTCCACCAGTGAGCAGGATTACAATGGAGCAAAAGAAGGAAACGGCGGAGATACAACAGATACGGCACCTGCTTCGGACACTGTTGTAAGCGTTGAAGTGACCCAGACCCATATTGAATTTGATATTGCATAAGTTTAAATAAATAAGTTTTACGGGGAAAAATATAAATGTCTGCTGATAGCGGCCCTCCGTGGCCGGGTTTTGTTGATGCGCTCTCAACCGTGCTCATGATGATGGTGTTCTTCACCCTGCTCATGGTGCTGGTTACAGGGACGCTCTCATATATTGTCGCGCTTAAGGAAGTTAAGCCCGGAGCCGCCACATCCACTGAACAGGTGGAAACCATGGTGGCTGCGGCGCAGGATCTTTCTTTTATGGAAAAACCGTCATCCATGGACAAATTGGCTGAAGCCATGACCCAGAGTGCAGTTCTTGGAAAGGAAGACCTTGTCACCTCTCCCCCGCCACAGCGATTCGATATCGAAGAATTTGAACGTGAGAAAGAAATGCTTCAGAAAAGAGTTGCCCTTGCAGAAAGTGCTGCTTGGACCGCTCATCTGGAACTTCAGAAATTAAAAGAGGAAGTAAAAGACCAGCAGGATAAGCAGGACCCGAAACTTGCTGCAAAACTTCAGGCCGCCCTTGATAAAATCAAGCGTCTTGAAGCAGACGGGGCAATTGAAAAAAAAGTTCAGACCGAAGACGAATTCGTCCCGCCGCCGTTCATCACCAAGCTGGTTCAAGGACTTAATAACAAGAATCGGGTAATCATCCTCTACAATAAACTGACCAGTACTCTTGAGGAAAAAACAGAATCCGAACTGCTGGCCTGGGTTAAACAAAATGAATCTGTCATCATGCAGAAAGGTTTGCTGCTGACAGCAACCCTCCACCATGAAGGGGTTTCTTCCAGCATGTCCAACTCTGTGTCCTTCAAAAGACTTTACGGATTGATTAAATTCGTAAATGAACAGGCACACATTCCCAAAAGTAAGATCAAATTCCGGGCCTTGAATGAAGGTGTTCCGGGAACCAATCAGGTTGTGGTCAACATTGGCAAAAGCTTTGGAAAAAGCAATAAAGACCTGAACATTTCCGTTAGAAAGTAAGGGGCAGGGACTTGGACAATCAGAAAAGACCTAACCCCGCACCTCTTACGGAGAGTAGCGAGCAAAACGAAACCCCTGAATCTGCCAGTGCAAGCTCCAAGAGCGACACCATCGATACAAAGGCGGCCGGAAAATCAGAAAACAACGGTTCTGATAAAAAAAACTTCGTATCTCAAGAGAATATAGGACTATTCAATCCCGGTGAGGATGAGAAAGGTGCGTCCATTACTTCCTGCCTGAAAAAGATTGCGGACAAATACGGAATTGTCGTTACCGGCAGTTCCCTGCAACTAGGCAGCTCCTCACCCATCAATGAATATTTGCGTCTACAATCGGATAACATGGGGCTGAATCTATCCATAAAGCCCCTGCCACTGAAAGTTGATGATGAGATGCTGCCCCTGATCGTCCAGTATTCGGACGGCAGCTTTGCCCTTCTTGAAGAGAAAGTAGGTAGAAGACTGACTCTTTGGAACGGTAAGCAGGAAATCATCAGAAACAAGAAATCTGAATTTTCCGAATTCAAAGACTGGTCCTGTTCCCTTAAGCCCGTATTTGAAACAGACAAGGTTCCTTTCCTGAGCCTGACTTGGTTTATGGGACAGGTCGGCAAGATGTGGCCCATGTACTCTCAGGTGATACTGGCGACAGTGATGATCCATTGCTTCACGCTGGTCATCCCCCTGCTGATGGGAATCTTCTACGACCGCATCCTTCCAAACCTTGCGGAAAACTCCCTCAGAGTGCTGATCACCGGGGCTATCATAGTTCTGGCCTTTGACTACATTCTCAAGAATGTCCGCACATCCTTAGTCGAAAAAGCAGCCCTGCGCGTGGAGCAGGATGCTGAGCCGCAATTGCTATCACTTGTGCTGGACACAAACTACTCCAAACTGCCTGTCTCAGCCGGACATCTGACCCATGCGATACAAGAATTTTCACGCATCAAATCCCTGTTCACTACCCAGTTGGTAGTCGGGTCCATTGACTTTTTCTTCCTCTTTTTCTTCTTGTTCGTCATTTACCTGAACAGCGGAATGCTCTTCGCCGTCCCGGCTGTCACCTCGTTTCTGGTACTGATCGTAGCCATTGTTTACGGCTTCTTCATTGATACAAATGTATCGGCACAGAGCAAGCTACAATCACGTAAAACTTCGTTTTTAAATGAAATTTTCAATGGGGTTGAATCAATCAAGGTAACCAATGCGGCAAGGCTTTTTGTTTCACGCTGGGCTTCTGAAATTGAAAAATCAGGGGAAATGTCCTCAAAATACCGCATTGCCCAGTCCCGTTGCTCCATGACCACCGGATTCTTGGGACAAATGAACTCAGCAGGGCTGCTTATAGTCGCATTTTTCCTGATCAAAAACGGAGACATGAGCAGCGGCGGTTTGCTGGCGACCATGGTCCTTTCCGGACGTTGCATAGCGGTTTCCGCCAGCGTGTCCAACCTGATCACCTCCTACCTGTTTGCACGCCGTTCATACAAAGACTTGCGTAAAATTTTGAAACTGGAAAAAGAAAGCTGCGAAACCCGCCAGTTTAAAATCCAGCAATTGGGCGGCGGTGTACGTTTTGACAGTGTATCATTCCGCTATCAGCCGGAATCACCCTACGCCCTTGAAAACGTATCCTTTGAAAGCAAAGCAGGTGAAAAAGTCGGGATCATCGGGCCCATGGGCAGCGGTAAAAGTACCCTGCTCAAACTTCTGGCCGGACTTGCCGATCCCAGTGAAGGATTGATCATGCTGGACGGGCATAACATGGGCCACCTGAATATTGAAAAAGTTCGCGAATTTGTGGGCGTAGTGCCCCAGTCCCCGGTGCTTTTCCACGGCACTCTGGAACTGAACCTGCTCATGGGATCACGTACAGCAACCCAAAAATCCCTTCATCAGGCTCTGACCATTTCAGGCATTGATAAATTTGTTTCCAAACATCCGCTTGGCCTGAAAATGCCCATCCTCGAGGGAGGCAAAAACCTGTCCAGAGGACAGCGACAGGCAGTAGCGGTTGCCCGTGCCCTGATAAGCTCTCCGCCTCTGTTGCTCCTTGATGAGCCGACCAGCTCCATGGACTCCACACAGGAAAGGATACTCATTAACCAGATCAAAAATACCATGACTGACAAGTCCATTTACGTCGTCACCCACAGACCGCAGATTCTCGAAGTCGTGGATAGAATTCTCGTTGTAGATCAAGGACGAATCGTTGCTGACGGTCCGCGTGATGAAATTATCCGGAAACTTT
This sequence comes from Desulfovibrio sp. JC022, assembly GCF_010470665.1. Classification (NCBI taxonomy): domain Bacteria; kingdom Pseudomonadati; phylum Thermodesulfobacteriota; class Desulfovibrionia; order Desulfovibrionales; family Desulfovibrionaceae; genus Desulfovibrio; species Desulfovibrio sp. JC022. The sequence goes on from NZ_VOPZ01000014.1 coordinate 45,983, forward strand.
CCAGCCCGGCTCCGGCCAGAAAGGGATAATCATGGGAAAGAACTGGAAAAGCAACCTGCTCTGGTCCTTGGAAAAAAGCCTTGGAAACTGCATTGTCCTGCTGCTCATTCTGGCGTTTTCGGCCGTATTCATACTCTGGGCCCACACCAGCAAAATTGAAAAGACAGTCCGCGCCCAAGGCGTGGTTGAAACCAATCTGACTGATAAAATAGTAGGCCACTTTGAAGGTGGCGTCGTTGAAAAGGTATTTGTAGAGGAAGGCGATACAGTACGCAAAGGTCAGGAAATTGTGGCCATTGCCAACACCAATATTACTGAAAAGAGAAACAAGTCCCTCATCAAAATGAGAAGGCTTCAAGCCAAACTGAACCGCCTTATTGCAGAAAGCAACGACACGACTGACGAGTTTGCACAAAAAGCATCCACCCCGGTAGAAAGGAGTGAAATCCAATTCGCCCGTATCAGGGGAGATGCTCTTGATGAGAAAATCAACATCCTCAAAACTCAAATCCAGCAGTCAAGGGCCGCCCTTTCCGCCAGTGAAAAACACGTAAAAAACCTGCTTGATGAACAGAAAGTACTCAAAGAGCAGCACGACATGCTGGAACCCATGGTCAAAAAGGGAATCGGTTCCCGCCAGCTTCTGCTGCAACGCAAAACCGAACTGGCTAAAATCACCACCAGTATTGCCGAGATTTACAACAAACGAGACGAATACTCACTGGAAATCCGGGAACTGGAGCAGCGCATCAATCAGGCGGAGCTTGATTTTTATCGGGACATTCGCGAAGAAATCAACCTCGTAAGTTCCGAGTTGAAAGGCGTACGCGAAGAGCTTAACGCTGCCAATGAACAGATTGTACGCAGCGTTATCCGTTCCCCCATTGACGGCACCATCTATAAGCTGAGTGCCAACACCGTAGGCGGGATTGTCCGCTCCGGTGAAGCTTTGGCTGAAATCGTCCCCCTTGATGCGACCATCCGTATTGAAGGGAAAGTTCAGCCCAGCGACAGAACCAAAATCTGGAACGGTATGACAGCCAAAATCCGGCCCTCATCATATGAATTTTCCGACCAGACTATGCTCAAAGCCAAGATCGTCAATATCTCGGCCAAGACCTACTTCGATGACCTGACCCGCACATGGTACTATCGGGTAATTTTCAACACCGTTAAGGAAGACGCGGAGAAGGTTAAAGAGTTCCTGCCGGGCATGATAGTTGAAGTCAACATCCTCTCCGGCGAAGAAAGCGTTCTCGAATACCTGCTCTCCCCCATCACACGGGGCATGCGCGGAGCTCTTTCCGAACACAGGACCCGCTAATAATCGTGATCACCAAGTTCATGAACAGGAAATAAAATGGCAAATAAAATAACACAAACTCTCAAAAGAGTTTTCTCTATAAAAAACCTGCTGCTCATCCTGCTGGTGCTGGCACTGGCAGGCGGGACATTTGAAACACTCAGCTATCTCTGGAAAGAAAAAGAACAGGCAGTCCAATCTGACCTTAAAGAATATCAGAAAGTAGTTGTGGAAAACGAATCGGAATTGCTTTCTTCCCAGCTGATCAGCTATGTCATGCGCGGTAAGGAAGTAGCCCGTTCCAGAATTTTCAGAATGGCAATTGACGGCCTCAATTCCCCGGATAATAAAAAAGTCCTCAAGGCTCAGGAAGACCTTAAGAACTTCGTAAAAGTCAGCGGTTATTCTGCGGGTTGTCTTTTTGAACCGAACGGAGAGGTTTTCGCATCCACTCAGGGACCGGAAGAAATTCTGGGCCACGGCTACAAACAGTCAGTCCTGAACACCCTGCACAGCCGCACTCCCATGTTTTCGCCCCTGCGCACAAAAGGAAACGGCCTTGTGACCGATCTTTTCCTTCCCGTCTATGATGCCTATGCCACCAGCACATCCGCGCCACCGGAACGGGTACTTATGCTCGAAGTTCCAATGACCTCCATCCTGCGGGCCTTTCTCGGATCAGAACGTACCTTCAAATATGAAAGTACAATCCATCTCATCCAGCAGAACGGCGATACCAGCGAAGAAACAGTTTTCAGCTATCCGAACAGTCTGAAACTTCAGGCTATGAAAGTATCCTTCGACGGAGTCAGCGAAGTACTCTTCGGAGTAAGAACAGACCTTTCCATGGATAAAAAGGTATACTCCTCAGCTCAGTTCATCCCTGTGGTAAACTGGTGGGTAATGATTGAAACCGAAGCTACGGTTCCGGGCATAATTCTTTCAACCTACAAACAGGAAAGCATTATCTACGCTTCCCTGACCCTTGCAGCAATGGTCTTCTTTGTGCTCACTATCCGGTTTATTGCATCCACACGAAAATACCACCGCAAAAGTTCCAGACTGGAAGAAAAAATTCCGGCCCTGCAAAAAGAGCTTTCCCTGCTGCGCATAATCAACAACGCCCTGCCGGAACCGGTAACCTTGAAGAAAAGCGATAGCGGTGCATTTATCCACGTAAACAAATCCTTTTCGAATTTCACCGGACTGAAACAGACAGAAGCCCTCAATCTTACTGACAATCAGGTCTTTGACCACAATGAAGCCGAAACTCTTTCTCATGGCGACCAAATGGTCAGCATGTCCAACAATGCTTACAGTGAAGAACTGACCATGACCCGCGGATCCGGCAAATCAACCATGCAGGTTACTTTTGTGCCCTGCGCGGTTGAAAAAGAAGGCGACTCCATCCTCACTGTATATCGCGATGTTACTTCGGAAAAAAATGCAGCTGAGAGAGGGATCGAAGTTCGTCAACAGGTTATCAATGCCTTGATCAGGGCAGTGGAAAGTGTCCCGTTTCTGGATGGTCATACTTCCCTCATGCGTAAACTGGCCTTTGAAATTGCCGAAACCCTGCTCCTTAGCGATGCAGACTGCGCAACAGTTGAGGCTGCGGCTATTCTCTCCCAGGTAGGTAAAACCTTTGTTCCCAGAGAAATCATGGAAAAAGAAGGTAAGCTTACCCCTGAAGAAATCAAGGAAACCCAACGCTATATTGAACACACTTGCAAAATTCTCGAAGGTGTGGAATTTGACCTGCCCATTACCCAGACAATCTGGCAGATGCAGGAAACTCTCGACGGTTCCGGCTATCCCAACAAACTGGAAGGTAAAAGTATCTCCACGCTGGCCAGAATTCTCGGCGTGACCAATACTTTCAGCGCACTGGTCCAGAAACGTTCCTACAGAAAAGCCAAAACAGCACGTCAGGCAGTAGAAATATTGCAAAGTATGGCTGATAAGAAATACGACAGTTCAGTTATCGAAGCACTTGGAGCCGTCATTGATACCCAGTCGGGCAAGGCTATCTTGCAGGAAAGTCAGGTAGAATTTTAGCTCATCCACGACAAATAATTTAAAATATTATTAAGCAGGTATGAAAATTCCCCTTCATGCCTGCTTTTCTTTTGCTGCCTGAAAGACACTCATACAGCGAACAATTAATACTTGATCGTTCCCGGCAAATGCAGCTATTTATTTGAAGCTGTTCTAATTTTTTAATTCAATCAGGAATTGACCATGACGACTAAAAATTTTCGCACATTTTCAGCTATAGCCCTCTTACTCACGTTTCTTCTGCTGCAAAGCCCCGCCAGCGCAATAGCCCAAAACGAACAAGCTACACCCGCCCCTGCAAAAGCAGCAGAAACCCTTGTTGAGCAACAAACCACTCAGGCGGAAACCCTTGCCAACCTGCTTCAGTATAAATCCGAACTTGAAGCGCAAATCAAAGTAACCAAAAAGACACTCAAGAAAACCAGTCACCAGATGGACAAGGAAGTCCTTTCCGTTAAGCTCACCGACCTGAAACAACAGCTTAAAAATGTCCGCCAGAATTTTATAAAAGTTGCAACCGGACTGGATCTAACCATTTTCAATGAAGCTGCGCAGCAGGATTTCGTATGGCAGGAGGAAGTGGAAACACTGGTCCGTCCCCTGCTTCAGGAACTCAAGGAAATGACCAAACGGCCCCGGCAGATTGAACGCTTGAAAAGCAGGGTAGCCTACTTTGAAAGCAGACTGCCCAGAGCCGAAGAAGCAGTCCAAAATATCGACACCTTAATTGCAGCGGCAAAATCTCCGGCACTTAAAGCGGAGTTAACAGTCCTTAAAACCGATTTCGAAAAAAGACGCACCAATATCGACAACCAACTTGATGTCGCCCGATTTGAACTGAAAGAACTGACCAAGGACAAACAGTCCTTTTACCAGTCCACCAAAAAAGTAATGGCTGTATTCTTTAAAAGCAGAGGAAAGAACATTCTCTTTGCCATGCTGGCCTTTGCCGGAGTATTTTTATTTTTCCGTTTTGTGGATCGTATTTTCAAGAAGAGCCATCCGGCATTCAAGACCAAGGAACGCCCCTTCTACATCAGGCTCATAGAAGTTCTGCTACTGATCTTCACTGTAATTGCGGCAACTTCAGCCTCCCTTTTCACACTCTATATCTCCGGCGACTGGTTTCTGCTCAGCATTGCCATCATCTTCATCATCGGTGCCCTCTGGACCGCACGTGAAGGTTTCACCCGCTATTACGAACAGGTTAAACTTATTCTCAATCTCGGTTCTGTACGTGAAAACGAGCGCATCACTTACAACGGCGTACCATGGCAGGTGGACAGACTCGCGCTCTTCGCCAAACTTAAAAACCCGGCCCTAAGCCCCAGCCGCATCAGGCTGCCCATCGGTGAACTGGAAAATGTTATCTCCCGTCCAGTGGGTAAAAACGAGCCATGGTTCCCCTGCATGATCGATGACTGGGTCATCCTTTCTGACGGTATTCGCGGTAAAGTAATCAGCCAGTCCCCGGATATGGTTGAGCTTATCCAACGCGGCGGAGCCTACGTAACTTATCAGACCTCGGATTTTCTGGGCCTTAATCCCAAGAACCTTTCCCGCAATTTCCGTTTGAAATCAGTATTCGGCATCGACTACGCTCATCAGGCTAACTGCACTTCCACTATCGTAAAACAAGCCAAAGAGTTCATCACTGCCAAACTTGAAAAGGACGGTTATACCAAGCATGTCCTCAACCTGAATGTTGAATTTGAATCCGCTGCCGCATCATCACTTAATCTGGTTATTATTGCAGATTTCCACAGCGATATTGCAGCACTATACGGAAGACTGAACCGCGCTCTGCAACGCTACAGCGTAGATGCCTGCACCCATTTTGGATGGAATATTCCATTCGACCAATTGGTTGTTCACAAGGCTGAATAAAAAGTAAGGGGTGCCGAATTTATCGGCATCCCTTTTTTACTGTTATTTGCTTTTCTAAAATTTTCACCTTAACAACCAATTCATGTCCAGCCAACAAAACATACGCTGTATCCTCATTGACGATGAAGTCCCGGCCATTGACGAGCTAAGTTTTCTGCTGTCCGATTTCAATGACATTGATATCGTCGGCACTGCCAATTCAGCATCACAAGGTATAAGACTCATCGAAGAAAAGAATCCCGATCTCGTATTTCTCGACATTCAGATGCCCGGCAAAAACGGTTTTCATGTTTTGCAGGAGATCATGCAATTCCCTGAACCACCGTTAGTAGTATTCGCTACGGCTTACGATGAATACGCCTTGCAAGCCTTCGAAGAAAACGCTGTAGATTACATCCTCAAGCCCCTCTCCCGAGAAAGGCTGGAAAAATCCATTAAACGCATTCGCTGTCTCGTTTATGCCAATTGTGAAGAAAAAGTTGAAATGCCGGACATGAACGCCCTGCTCAGCAGCATGGGTATGGGCACCAAGGTATTGCGCATTTCAGTGGAAGACAGCGGTCGTATTCTGCTTCTCGAGCCGTCTGACGTAATTCTCTGCCGGGTGGAAGACCGCAAGATCATGATTTACACGCAAAAAGGAATCTTCCCCTGCTACGGCGACAAAACTCTCGACAAACTTGAAGAACGTTTACTGGGCCAGCCTTTTTTTCGCACCAATCGCGGCGAGATGGTCAACCTGACCCATGTGCGCGATTTTGCGCCGTGGTTTAACGGCAAATATGTAGTAACCATGAAGCATATTGATGAGCAGGAAATTATCCTCAGCAAAGGACGAGTAAAAGATTTCCGCCAACGTTTAGGATTGGCTTAAGTGTGCCTCCGGCGGCTCTCCGAGGGCCAAAGAAACTTTTTGAAAAAAGTTTCTCTGCACTCTTCAAAAACTTTTAGTTTGCTTCGCAGCTTCGTTATATAAATTTTACAGATATTATTATGAATCCAGAGACCTTAATTATCACATTGGCCGAGCGTTTCGGCCTTATTGTTGCCGGGGCTTTCCTGCTTTTGACAATTACCCCGGTCCATAAGATCGGTTTTCGCCAGAGTTCTCCCAGAACTGATATTGCCATGCAGATTCTTATCTTCGGGATTTGCGGAATTTTGGGAACTTATGGCGGCAACTTTGTATTTCAATCCGTTGCCAACCTACGCGCCATGGCTGTCATTACCGGCGGACTCTTCGGCGGACCGCTGGTGGGGCTCGGCGCAGGACTCATTGCCGGAGGCCATCGTATCTTGATAGATCTCGGCGGCTTCAGTGCTATCCCCTGCGGCACAGCAACCATGATCGAAGGACTTGCCGCCGGAATAGTATCACTTTACCTGAGCAAAAAAATGGACTGGCGGGCCGCAGCCGGGTTGGCTTTTGTCGGCGAAATCGTCCACATGCTCATGGTCCTCTACCTCTCCCATCCCTACGAAGAAGCCCTGCAATTAGTTGAACTTATCGCCATGCCCATGATCGTGCTAAACACTTTCGGAGCGGCTCTCTTTGCGCAGGTTATCCATATAGTTTTCCGCCACGGAACCAAACAGGATTCAGTCAAGGCCCAGCATATCCTAGATATTGCCAACCTTACGGTCAGCCATTTACGATCAGGACTGACCCTTGAATCGGCACAGGAAACAGCAAAGATCATCCACACCCACCTAACCGCCGCAGCCGTTGCCATCACCGACAACGTGAATGTGCTGGCCCACGTAGGTGCCGGGGCGGACCATCATCTGGCGGGTAAAAAAATACGAACCGAATCCACTCTGAAAGTCCTAGCCGAAGGAGAACCGCTCTTTCTGGAATCCGGAAAAAAGATCGGCTGTACCCATCCGGGCTGCCCGTTCACCTCTGCGGCTGTGGTACCCCTGCACAAGAACGGCGAAGTGGTCGGCACCCTCAAATTATACGGAACCCGCAAAAATCAGCTGAACCAGCTTTCTTTTGAAATGGCTAAAGGACTGGCCAATCTATGTTCCACCCAGCTTGAATTGGAAGAAATCCAGATCAAGGAACAGATGCTGACCCATGCGGAAATTCGCCGTTTGCAGGCCCAGATAAACCCGCATTTCCTGTTCAACTCGCTGAACACAGTCACGTCCTTCTGCCGCACCAACCCCGACCGGGCCCGCGAACTTTTGCTGGAACTTTCCAAATACATGCGCAAAAACCTCGACAGCAGCCGCGGATACGTACCTCTGCACGAGGAACTTGCCCAGTTGCACAGCTATCTTGCTATCGAACAGGCCCGCTTTGGTGAACGTATCAAGGTTGATCTGGATGTAGATGAGACATGTCTGAAATGGCCCATGCCACCCCTGATCATTCAACCTTTAGTGGAAAACAGTGTGAAACATGGTCTCATGGGCCGCGAAGAGGGCGGAACCATTACCATCAACATTTACTGTGAAAATGAAGAAATGAATGTCTCCATTAAAGATGACGGCATCGGCATGGCACAAGAGCAGATCGAAGCCATCTATGCCAAAAAGAAAATCGATTCCCGCGAAAAAGGGATCGGGGTCCGCAACTGCATCCAACGTCTGGAACAGATTTACGGACCGCAGTACAAGATGATCATAACAAGTGAGGAAGGAACAGGAACCGAAATAACCTTCCGGGTTCCCAAGCTGCGCACAGCTGTACAGATGCGTGAATTTACGAGGAATGCGGGGTAGGCCTTGATAAAAAAGCTCCGCTGCTCTAAATTACCCATTAAATAATCACAATTTAAGGCCGCAATTATGAGTAAATGTTCCTGTAACACCCGCATATTCAATTCCTTTGCTGCACGGATTCAAACCCTGCATGAAACCGTGTACGCAAAATCCACCACAGGCATCAAGCTCTACAGCACCATCAAGACCCTCTTTGTAATCAAAAGCCTCAGCCGAATAGTCATCCGCAATTTTTCCAAAGACTGGCAGGATGCATCTTGCCATATCAATGCAGGTGAAGATTGTATGGACGTGCTTCAAAATGCAGTAAACCTAAAGGATCAACTCACTGCGGCACACGCAAGACTCTGCACCCTCCCCTCCCCCTTTGCGCGCTGGGCAGGGCGCAGGCTTACCGGCCCTGTGCTGGACTGGAATGACCTTGTGCTAGACCTCTCCATTGCTTCGGACCCGAAAATTCAGCACTCCCTCAGCGAGCTTGAGGAGGTGCTCTAGCATGACCATGCTTCAGGAAACAGACGCTTACCTGCGTTACGAAAAAAGTTTGCTCAAAAAATACCCGCAGGCCAAGCGGGATATTAAACGCGCCAAAAAGAAAATCATAAAAAGACCGGCCCGAGGAGTTGTCTACCGAGGTCTCAACAAAATTGCCCTGCGCAAAATCAGGGTATCCATTAGAATCCTGCGCATCTCCCCGCGTAAAGGTTTACGTCTTTTCTACTTCTATTCCGAAAAAAAAAATAAAGCCGTGCCCATCTTCATCTTCAAGAAAGGCCGCCCCCAGACTGAAGGACAGGTCATGAAACTTTTCAACCGCGCTGTTAACGATGTTGTTGCCGAATTGAAGGGGTAAATCACTCCCGCACAATTTACTACTTTTGTCCGTTGCACTTCCTGCCGATCTTGCTTAACTTTGCCCGGCAATATTTCCGCCTGCTTTCCATGCAGGCAACTACACAATCTCGACTAATCAAGCCAGTGTCGCGCCTGATACCAAATCCATATCGCCACACGAGCTAACAAAGCAGGAGCAGAAAATGAAAGTTATATGCCTTCAAGGCAGTGCCAGAAAAAATGGTCACACAGCAAAGATGATCGAATGGGTTGAAGCTGAACTTAAAGAAATGGGCCATGAAGCTGAAACCGTCTACCTTAATGATAAGGAACTGAAAGGCTGTATGGCCTGTATGAAATGTAAGGAAAAACCGGAAGAAATTGGCTGTGTGATCAAAGATGATATCCCCGAAATTCTGGAACAGATGGTTCAGGCCGACGCGGTTGTATTCGCCTCCCCGCTCTACTTCTGGGGTGTTTCCGCACAGCTCAAAGCTGTTATCGACAGAACATACAGCCTGTACGTCGACTACCATATGCCAACCCACGAGTCCCTGATCAAAGGCCAGCGTCACGGCATTCTGATCACCGGCGGCGGACCTCTCGAAAACAACGCCGAAGAAACCTTCATCGGCCTCGCCAGAATGCAAAAGCCGCACATGACCAAACACACCGCGACTCTGTTTATGGGCGGCTGTAAAAACCCCGACAACCTCGGGGAAGAAGCCAAACAAAAAGCTGTAGAATTTGCAAAAGATCTCGTTAAGTAAGAATCGCAGCAAATTGAATAAGTAAAAGCCTGACACGATTTATGATCGCGTCAGGCTTTATTTTGTAATATTACATTCCCAGATAAAGCGCAGAATTAATCCATCCCATCCCCCATAAGTCATTTCAAACACCGAAAACGGCATTTCAAACACAAAGCGTAGAATTGATCCCTCCCATTATGCCAGAAGAAGGGCATAATTTTTTTCAGCAAAAAGACGGAGGAACTTTTTATGCTATTTTTCTTTGCTTGTGTGGCATCCCTTATTGTCGGTTATCTTCTTTACGGTAAATTCGTGGACAATGTGTTCGCGCCTGACGTAAACCGCACCACTCCCGCATACGCCATGCGCGATGGTGTTGACTACATGCCCATGCCCATGTGGAAGCTCATGTTCATTCAGGTTCTGGATATCGCCGGAATCGGCCCCATCTTCGGCCCTATCCTCGGTGCCCTGTACGGTCCCGTAGCCCTTATCTGGATCGTCATCGGCTGTATCTTCGGCGGCGCTGTACATGATTACTTCAGCGGTATGCTTTCCATCCGTAACAACGGCGCATCCGTTCCCGAACTGGTCGGGGAATACCTCGGCATGACCGCCCGTCAGGTAATGCGTGTCTTCGCATTCGTACTGCTCATGCTGGTCGGTGTTGTATTCGTACTCGCCCCTGCAAAGCTGCTCACCGGACTGACCGGAGTAGAAACCGGAATCCTCGTGGCCTGCATCTTCGGTTACTATTTCCTCGCCACCATCCTGCCCATTGATAAACTCATCGGCAGACTCTACCCCTTATTCGGCGCACTGCTGCTGGTTATGACTGTTGCCCTCGCAATCGCCCTCATGTTCAGCGGCCACACCATGCTGCCCAACCTCGATTTCGCAGTTAACACCAACCCCGGCGGCAAGCCCATCTGGCCCCTGCTCTTTATTACCCTGTCCTGCGGCGCGATCAGCGGATTCCACGCGACCCAGTCCCCGCTTATGGCCCGCTGCGTAAAGAATGAAAAAGAAGGCCGCCCCGTATTCTACGGCGCAATGATCATCGAAGGTATCATCGGCCTGATCTGGTGTACCCTCGGACTGTCCTTTTACGAATCCCCCGAAGCACTCAACGCTGTTATCGCTGCCGGTTCCCCTTCCGCAGTGGTATCTGAAGTTGCTAACTCCCTGCTCGGCCCCGTAGGCGGAATCTTCGCCATCATCGCAGTAGTAATCCTGCCCATCACCAGTGGTGATACCGCTTTCCGCTCCACCCGCCTCATCGTAGCGGAAACCTTCAAAATGGATCAGGGCCCCGCTATCAAGCGTCTGCTTATCGCAGTACCCCTGTTCATACTCGGTTACATCATCTCCACCCAGAACTTCTCAGCAATCTGGAGATACTTCGGCTTCTCCAACCAGTGCTTGTCCATGCTGGTTCTCTGGACCTCCGCAGTATACCTCGCCCAGCGCGCAAAACTCCACTGGATCGCATCCATCCCCGCAACCTTCATGACCGCAGTTGTCGCCACATTCATCTGCCAGGCCAAGATCGGTTTCGGACTGGACATGAACATCTCCATCATGATCGGTATTGCAGCAGCAGTAGCAGCATTCGGTGCCTTCTTCGTGAAGTACGTGCGCCCCAGCGCAGCAGTTGAGAGCAACTAGACCATCTTCCTATAGACAGACACAGCCACCTTCCTAAATAGAAACCTCCCCCGTTTGCTTTTGCAGGCGGGGGAGGTTTTGATTTAATCGAAACTTGTCTTTTGTGCTACGTCGTAATACAGTGTATTACAAATGGAGACATAAAAATGATAAGCAAAGAACCCAAAAGCGAAGTGGTAACAATTCGCATGACTTCCGAGATGAAAGAGCGAATTGAAAAACTGGCTCAGGCAACCAATAGATCAAAAGCTTTTCTGTTTGGTGAAGCCATCTCAAGCTATCTTGATGTAAATGAGTGGCAAGTCAAGGCAATTCAGGAAGGGCTGGACGAAGCCAGAAGCCCTGAAGCCAAATGGACCGCCCATGAAGACTTAGAGGCAAAGTATGCCGAGAATTAAATGGCTTGAGCGTGCCACTTTAGATCTGGATTCCATATACGAATACATACGCCAAGACGATCCTGAATCAGCAAAAAAAGTTGCATCAACCATTTTAAAAAGTGTAAAAAAACTGGAACAGCATCCTCAAATAGGCCGGGCTGGCAGAGTTCCCGGCACACGCGAATTAATAGTGCTTAAAGGGGCTTATCTTGTAGCTTACTGCTGTAATGAAGAAGTCGAAATTTTACGAGTGTTGCGGCATAGTCAGGATTGGCGTGATATAGAGTAAACGCTTCAGATTCATACTTAAATTTAATTCTTTACTGGTATTAGTTAGTCAACCGTGTAAACAATTTTGCGTGCTTCTCAAAATATAAATTTTTATATTGCACAGGAATCTTATTTTCAATCAACATTTGATACTCATTACCACGCAACACATACGCCGAATACAAACAATAACGCAAAAAACTAGAGGGTAGTTCTGCATCTATAATTGAATAATAAGGCTCATCATACCCATTATCCACAATGTATTTGTACAACACAAACAACAGCAAAAAATGTTTTTGTACAAGGGCAGAAGTATATTTTAAAGGATCACCAAGTACAGCTGCAATTATTTCATCTTCAATTTCAATAAGTAGTTTTTTAAAATCATATTTATTATCCCTAAATTCACTGGTGTAATAGCTTCTATTGGTAGGGAATTTCAAATGAATTTCTGCATATCTTTTTAATGGATCTGGAGTATAGTCATCCCAACTTTCATCAACCTTTAACTTTAATCTTTCTAATAAATTAAAATAAGTAACTTCAAAAGCTTGCTTCTCTGATATTTTTCGTTGTCGTTTTAAATCTCGTTGCTGTAAGGCCATTATTTTTCTCTGATTCTCTGCCTCCTCTTGCTGCTTCTTCATGACGTCAAGCTGAAGCTGAAAATCATCACGTTGAAGCTGTATATCCTCACGCTGCAACTTCAATGCGGCATAAAAGAAAAAGACACCTGCCAAAGCCCAACAAGCTCCAGAAGTGCCCCAATAAAAGAACCAAGCTGTCCTGCACTATCAAGAATTATCTTTTCGCCAATCTGGATAAAACCATCGCGATGCAACAGATAAGTAAAAATACAGGCATTGATCAAACCTACTACAACAAACACCCAACCACTAATTTCATAACTTGTTAGCGATCGACTCGGCCTACTTTTCGACATACTGTAAAATCTCCGAACAAAAATTAATTCCCAACTAACATATGTCGAATTTAAAGCAAAGCAGTCAAAGAGCATCCGCAAAAGGGTTCACGCCCTCCGGGGGTTCGAATCCCCCTACCCCCCAACAACCGCCTCCACCCCGGCAACAATATCAAGTAACTCACCCGTAATGTTCCCCTGCCGGGTAGTACGATACTCGGACTCAAGGACCTCGACATGCTCGATGATGTTTTTCTCGGCTACCTGCATGGCGGCGAGGCGCGAACTGTTCTCGGCAGCTAAAGATTGAACAATTCCGCCGTATACGGAGATATATAGATATTCCCTGAATAAACTTGAGAATAAATCTTGAACCGGAACGTTGGTCATGGGCAGGGATCTTCCATCCCATTTCGTGCTTCCGCTACGCTTATGGAGCGGCAAAATATGACGGGCCGCGACCTTGGCCCCATCGCTAACGTGCAGATTATTAACTATGCTGAAATGATTCATCCCGCGCTTGTTCCGCCACTCTTCCAAATTCTTTTCAATATCATCCACTATAGTATCCACTCCGCGCAGACTGCCCGGAACACGAAAATTCAAATCGACCTCGACTCCTGAATCTTCCAACGCTCCACGCACCCGTTCTCCGCAGGTCCAACAGATTACTTTGTGACCTGCGCTATGGAGTTCATCTACGACCTTTACTGTCTCGGCCCGTGCCAGCTCATTAAACTGCCCGCACATTCCCTGATCGGACCCGATAGCCAGCACAACTGCAAAGCCATCCCTTGGACCGTGGGGCAGAATTCCGGCATTGCGAAAGAATACGGTCCAACCCTGTTCGATGACCTCGGCATACTCACCAACTCCCTTGGCCGCGTTCTCAAAATGACGTATATTAACCGCAGCAAGGGCCTTCATAGTCTTGACCACCGAAAGCAGATCGCCCGTGGTCGCAATCTTCTTGCGTACGGCCTCAAGCTGCTGCATTAGCATCTCTCCATTTCTGCATATGATGCTTAACCGCCTTTTCAAGTTCGGACCAGATTTCATCCTTGGGTTCAGCCTGCGCAAGACGTCCCATGGATTCAAATCCCTCTTCCATACGGCTCAGCAGATACTCCTGCACGTCTGCGATACGCTCCAGCGGAATGTCATCCAGCAATCCCAATGAAACCGTCCAGAGAATCACCACCTGCTGGGCTGCACTAAGCGGCGAAAAACGGTCCTGCTTGAGCAATTCCCGCACCCGCATTCCATGTTCAATGCGATTCCGGGTATCCTGATCAAGTCTTGTGCCGAACCGTGCAAAAGCCTCCAGCTCCTGAAACTGGGAATATGTCAAACGCAGATCGCCGGAAACCTTGCGGTAGGCCTTGGGCTGTGCACGCCCGCCCACTCGGGAAACAGACTTACCCACATCAATTGCCGGGAGCATGCCCTTCTGAAACAGCACCGGGGAAAGATAAATCTGCCCGTCAGTAATAGAAATAAGGTTAGTCGGAATGTAAGCCGAAATGTTCTGGGCCTCGGTTTCCACAATGGGAAGTGCGGTAAGCGTGCCGCCGCCATGTTCCGGTTTCAGCCTTGTGGATCGTTCCAGCAGTCTTGAATGGATATAGAAAATATCACCTGGAAAAGCCTCGCGCCCCGGAGGACGACGCATGAGCAAACTAAGCTGCCTGTAGGCCTGTGCGTGGCGAGTCAAATCATCATAGATAATAAGAACATCCTTGCCCTGTTCCATGAAATATTCAGCCATGCTCGTTGCCGCATAGGGTGCGATATACTGCATACCCGAAGGCGCATCACCCTCAACCACGACTACAAAAGTGTGATCCATGGCCCCATGATTACGCAAAGTATCAATAACCCGCGCCACAGAAGTACTGCGCTGCCCGATGGCGCAATAAACGCATACAACGTCACCCTTTTTCTGATTCAGGATAATATCTAGAGCTATAGCGGTCTTCCCGGTCTGGCGGTCGCCTAGAATCAACTCCCGCTGTCCACGCCCAATGGGAATCAGTGTATCAATCACCTTAATACCGCTGGACATAGGCGTATCCACAGGGGCACGCATCAAAATAGGAGGGGCTTCCGATTCCACCACGCGGGTTTCGAAAGTTTCCGGGGTCGGGCCGCCGTCCAGCGGATTACCAAGCGGATCGACAACGCGCCCGATCAAAGAGTCACCTACGGGTACGCTAAGCACCGTACCGGAAGGAACAGCCTCATCCCCGGCCTTAAGTCCTGTGTTATCACCCAGCAATGCCACGCCGATGGAGTCCGGCAACAAATCAAGGGCCATGCCCGGAATATCATTGCCAAGCGTAATCAATTCTTCTGACCGAACAGAACCAAGGCCCTGCACCTGAGCCACGCCGCGAGCCACGGACAAAACACGGCCGACCTCACGAGAGTCCGGGCTGTATTCCATCTTCTCGCGGCCCTTTTCATGAGCATTCAAGGCTTGATTAATGTTTTTTTCTAGGAATGACATTTTGTATGCCTCCGGCGGCTCTCCGAGGGCTTAAACCCTTTTAAAAAAGGGTTTAAGAATCCCAAAACTTTTTAATAAGGCTTCGCCGCTTCGTTTGAAAAGCGTACGGAAAGTTTAGCTATTTATTTCCGTTAAAATTTTATTTTCCAGTTCAGCGACATAAGAATTTAAATTCCATTCCCACTTTCGATCCCCGGCTATCAATTCTATGCCGAGGCCGAGTCTGGAATCGGTTGTAAAAATTCGTTCATTTTGAACCGGGAACAATTCATCAAGCAATTGTTTCAAGTTTTGTTCTTGTAGCTCAGTATGTTCGAATCCGGTACGGATTAAGATTTCAGAATTTCCACAATCCACTCCGCGTACTTCTTCATCAATACGCTGCATAAATCCGTTTAAGACCAACTGCTCAAAATCACTGCCAGATAAATCTTGTACAATGCGTGCAGCTGTAGCGGAAACTTCATAAATCAATTTCTTGCGCAAGTTGAGCGCGACAGATTCTTTTTCCCGTTCCAGCGCGGAGAGCCATTCTTTGCGCATGGTTTCAATCTCAGCCCGAGCAGATTCCATGGCATGCTCCCGCCACCTTTCCGCCTCGGCATGAATTTCAGCCATGACCTCAGATTCGCGATTATCAAGATCCTCACGCTTACGTAGGAGTTCTATATTAAGGGTCTGCGCTTCAACTCTGGCTTCACGCAGGACCCGCGTCTCACTCGCAATACGCTCTTTACGTTCCTGCATAGCCTCAACAATCGGCTTATACAGAAACAACTTGAGCAGCGCGATAAGCACAAAGAAGTTCAAGATCTGGGCAAAGATCGTGAACCAGTCCAGCAACATTATCAGCCTCCGGCCTTTTCAATGAAGTATGACCAGAACGGATTGGCAAAAAGCAGAATCATAGCCAGTACAAAACAATAAATCGCTGTAGATTCAACCATTGCCATCCCCACAAACAGGAACTTCACAATAGTATTGGTTTCGTCCGGCTGTTGGGCAATGGAGCTAAGTGCCCGTGAAAGAGCCATCCCCTCACCAATTGCCGGCCCGATAGCCCCGATGCCCATGCAAAGCCCTGCCGCAATTATCGACCCGAATGCAATCCAACCAAGAGTTTCCATAAATACCTCCATCAACTCTCATGCACTTCCAGACCTGCTGCAATAAAAACCGCAGCAAGTACTGTAAAAATATAAGCCTGTACCACTCCGATAAGCAGCCCCAGCATCTGCATAATCACCGGAACAAACAACGGCATGATGACCAACAATATCGCGCCCATCATGGTTCCGCTGAGTATATTCCCGAAAAGGCGTACTGCTAAAGCAAAAGTCCGGCTGACTTCACCTATAATGTTAAAGGGCAGCATAAACGGCGAGGGCTGCACGTAACTTTTGAGATAATTGAGTAAACCATTTTGCTTAATACCGTAATATGGAACAGCAAAGAATACGACCAAGCTGAACGCGGTGGTAGTTGAGAGAGATCCCGTGGGCGGCTTGAACCCAGGCACAGCGGAAAGCAGATTAGATACGAGAATGAATATGAACAAGGTTCCAAGTAACGGCAAAAACTTCTTCGGCTGCTGGTTGGTAGCATCTTTGATCTGGGATAGCAGCCCGCCCACTAAAACTTCCAACAAATTCTGCTGCCCTGAAATCTGCGCTGAGGCAGTAACCTTGCGAGTCACAAACCATGAAAATCCCACAAGCAGGACCATAACCAGCCATGTATAAACAATGGTGGCATTCAGCTTGATGAATCCAAAGCTGAAATAAATGATATGGTCCGGGCTTATTTCCATTCAGTCCCCTTCATTTTAAAAATATCAAGCATGCCCATGCCGCAATGATTTGCCAGCGCATAGGTCCGTAATAGGTAAAATCCCAAAAAAGCGGACACAAACGGCAACGGTCCATAACTCATAACCTGCGCAAACCCCCAAAGTGTGATTCCGTAACGGCCCAGATAACTGGACCAGAAAAAGAGTCTTGGCCTCTCGCAACGGGGCAACATGCGCACAGTGAGCCATAATCCTCCGAAATGAATTGCCGAAAGAAGCAAGCCGATACCGAAAGCGGCAATGGTTATCATAAAATTACTGATGATCATCTTCTCCGTCCTTTAACTTCAAATCCTGCTTTTCCCATTCCTCACGTTCCTTGATGATCTTGTTCTTCTCACGATTCATCCATATTCCGGCGAAGAGGCACCCAACAGCCAAGCCCGCTCCAAGCATGGTCATTGTCCAGTTGATCTTGGCTGGCCAGCGGTAATCCAACCACGCACCAAACAAACTTCCCAGCACCACAGGCAGAGCCACCAGCCAGCCCACAGCACCCATGGCTCCGAAAGCCGACCACGCACCAACCGTTCCTTTCTGCTCAGCACGGATTTTGCGCTGTTCTTTCGTGCCTACAGTCTGGCGAAATTCGTCTGTTTTGTGATCACCGGGCTTATGTTCACTCATGTAGTCTCCACCTCTATGAGAGTGCGCACAAATCCAGCCTCAAGTTTGGCAACCGCGCTACGTGCTGATTTTTCAGCTTCTGCGGCCTCATCCTGCATACGCAAAACCTCAGCCTCCAGTTCGCCGAGTTCCCCGGCAACTGCCGCACGGGATGAAACTCGCACAGCATCTCCCTTCTTAACCAACACGCCGCCATTCACCGCCAGATGGTGCGGCTCACCTTCAACAACGTAAGTCAAAATCCCCGGTGCAAGGGATGAAGCCGTATCAATATGGTTAGGTAGCAAGCAAAAACCGCCTCTGGTGGATTCCGCCAGAACCTTATCCACTAGACGATCCAAGAACAGACCTGCGGGCACTAAGATCTTCAATCTCATTTACCGACCTCCTCGATTGAACCGATCATGTAGAAATCACGTTCAGATGCATCGGGAAATTCATCATTCAAAATCAGCTCACAGCCGAGGACCGTATCTTCAAGGGAGACAATGCGACCATCCATTCCGGTAAAATGCTTGGTGGTGTTGAACGGCTGGGTCATGAATCGCTCCAGCCTGCGCGCCCGTGAAACTATATTACGATCCTCTCGGGAAAGCTCTTCAAGGCCGAGCATGGCAATAATATCCTTAAGGTCCTCATACTGGGCAAGAGTGCGCCGAACCTCGCGGGCCACATCATAATGACGCTGCCCCACAATGGCCGGGGAAAGCATCATGGAGCGTGATTCCAGCGGGTCCACAGCCGGATAAAACCCTTCTCCGGCCCGCTTGCGGGAAAGGACAATAGAAGATGAAAGATGAGAAAATGTGTGTGTCGCCGCCGGATCGGTCAGGTCATCGGCTGGTACATAGACGGCCTGAATGGAAGTAATTGCCCCGGATCGGCTGGATGAGATACGTTCCTGCAATTCCGCCAGATCTGAACCGAGTGTAGGCTGATAGCCCATGCGTGAGGGAAGTCGGCCCAGCAGCCCGGAAAGCTCCATGCCGGCCTGAATAAAACGGAAGATATTATCGATGAGCAGGAGTACGTCCTTGCTTTGATCATCACGGAAATGTTCGGCAATGGTCAGTGCCGTGTGTCCGGTACGGAACCGCGCCCCCGGCGGTTCATTCATCTGTCCGAAGACCATGACCGTATTATCAAGAACCCCGGCATCGCCCATTTCGCGATAAAGTTCCTCGCCCTCGCGACAACGTTCGCCGATTCCGCAAAAAATACTAATCCCGCTGTGCGCGCCAACCATGTTATTGATCAACTCGGTAATAAGCACGGTCTTCCCCACTCCGGCCCCGCCAAAAAGTCCGGCCTTGCCGCCTTTCTCAAGAGGCATAAGCAAATCAATGACCTTGATTCCGGTAGTAAAAATTTCCTCGGAAACAACGCGCTGGGAAAGTTCGATAGGCTGGTTGTGGATAGAACGGAACTCTACATCTTCAGGCAAATCTTTACCGTCCACCGGGTCACCGAAAACATTAAGGACCCGGCCCAGCAACTCCTCACCCACGGGAGTTCGCAGGGTTTCTCCTTCACTATAAACAGCATCGCCACGGGCCAGCCCCCCGGTAGGAGTCATGGCAATGGCGCGTACGGAATTCATATCCAGATGGTCGGCAACCTCAAGGGTTACAACCTGTTCTCCGCCAGAAAGCATGACAGAAAGCAAAGGAGGAAGATCTTCAGGGAAACGCACGTCCACAACGGATCCCCGCACGGATATTACCTCACCTGAATACTTGTGTTCCATAACTTCACCATCTCAATTTAAACTTGGACTTAAACAAAAAAGATCTTTCTTATTCTGCTTATAGAATACGGAAACAGAAAGTTTAGTAAAGCATTTTTGAATTAAGTTTGTTTTATCACTAAAGATCCTCTCATACGGCTAATATAGTGGGTTGACACAGCCACATTTAGGAGTAGCCTGTCCCGGTCACAAACAAATTTCTGGAGTTATCCAAATGATTATAAAGAATAAAAAACAAATCGACCTCATGCGCGAAGCAGGCATCCTGCTCCACAAAGCCCACATGGTGGCTAAAGATATGTGTGAAGCAGGCGTAACAACCGAAGCAATCAATACAGAAGTGGAAAAATTCATCACTTCTCACGATGCAATCCCGCTTTTCAAAGGGGTTCCCGGCAAAACGCCTTTTCCCGCTGGCTGCTGCATGTCCATCAACGAAGCCATTGTGCATGGTATCCCTTCCGCCCGTAAGCTGGAAAACGGTGATATCCTGTCAATCGACATCGGAGTGCGCTTAAACGGCTGGTGCTCAGACTGCGCCTGCACCCATGCCATCGGTGACATTGATGATGAAAAGCAGAAACTCATGGATGTAACCGAAGAGTGTTTGCGCATTGCCATCAAACGGATCAAGCCGGGTATAAAATGGAGCAAAATCGCCAAGGAAATGTCCAAATACGCCCGCAATGAAGGCTTTTCCGTTGTTGAGTCACTGGTCGGTCACGGCATTGGCGAAGGCCTCTGGGAAGCCCCGCAGGTCCCCAACTACCACAGCAGGCTGGTCAAAGATTTCAAACTCAAACAAGGTTTGGTAATCGCAGTGGAGCCCATGATCAATGCAGGAGTGAAAACAACTGAAACCCTCAAAGACCATTGGACAATCATTACCAAAGACGGCAAACCTTCCGCCCACTTCGAACACACCATCGCTGTGACTTCCACAGGATCACAGGTTTTAACCTGCGGAGAGAATGGCGAAGGCTGGGCGATGTAGCCATAAACATTCATTAAATTTACAAGAAGCCCCTTTCGGAACATCCGAAAGGGGCTTCCCTTATCATAACTCGTTGACCACCAACCCCATACCCGATACTTTCGCGCACAGACAAACGTAAGCTACCAATCAATATTTTCCCGCATAAACAAAAAGTCAAAATATACTATGAATCAACCAGACCTCCGCACTCCTTTAGATGTCCTGCGCCAGACCTACGGCTATGAATCATTCCGCGGGCCGCAGGAGAACATCATCAACCGCATTATGAGCGGCGGCAATGCAGTTGTATTTATGCCCACCGGCGGCGGTAAATCAGCATGCTATCAGATTCCGGCTATCCTGCGTCCGGGTGTAGGCATTGTCATTTCCCCGCTCATCGCCCTGATGCGCGATCAGGTGGCGGCTCTGCAACAGATGGGAGTGCGTGCGGCCTGTTTGAATTCATCGATACAACCTTCCGAGGCCAACCACATCATTCATGAATTGCATAGCAACAACATGGACCTCCTCTACGTAGCCCCGGAAAGACTGGGCCAGCCCGGATTCATGGACATGCTTTCCGGGATCAAAGTCAGCCTCATCGCCATTGACGAAGCCCATTGCGTGGCCCAGTGGGGACATGATTTCCGCCCCGATTACCTGCGTCTCTCCGTGTTTGCGGAAATGTTTCCGGCGGTTCCGCGCATGGCGCTGACTGCCACTGCTGACGGCCCTACACGCAGAGAAATCCTGAGCCGCCTTTCATTTACTGAAAACGATATATTCGCCACCGGTTTCGACCGCCCGAATATCCGCTACACTATAATTCCCAAGGATCAGGAAAAGCGGCAGCTGCTCAATTTCATCAAAAACGATCATTTCGCTGAATGCGGCATAGTCTACCGTATGAGTCGCAAAAAAGTAGAATCCACAGCTGCATGGCTCTGCAAACAGGGCATTAACGCCCTGCCTTACCATGCAGGACTGGATGCCCAAACCCGTGAGGCCAATCAAGCCCGATTCATGTCCGAAGACGGTATTGTCATGGTGGCGACCATCGCTTTCGGCATGGGTATTGATAAACCCGATGTACGTTACGTTGCTCATCTGGACCTACCCAAGACTATTGAGGCCTACTATCAGGAAACAGGCCGTGCCGGACGAGACGGATTACCCGCGGAAGCATGGATGTCAGTGGGAATTCAGGATATCGGCTTCCTGAAACGGATGATCATGTCCGGAAATGCCCCTGATGACCGCAAAGCCCTTGAACTTCGCAAACTTAATGCGCTGCTGGCTTATTGCGAATCACCAGGGTGTCTGCGTCAGTCCTTGCTCGCATATTTCGGGGAAGAGCTTGAAAAACCTTGCGGCAACTGTTTTACCTGCATCAATCCGCCATCCACCTTTGACGGAACAATTCCCGCGCAGAAGGCACTTTCCAACATTTACCGAACCGAGCAACTTTTCGGGGCCAACTACCTAATCGATATTCTGCTGGGCAAGGAAAGCAAACGAATTTCAGCACAAGGACACGGAAGTCTGAGCACCTACGGCATCGGCAAAGAATTTAATAGCGATGAATGGCTTTCCATCCACCGCCAGCTTGTTTCCCAAGGACTGGTGGACGTTGATATGGAAGGCTACGGATCACTGAAGCTGAACGCAAAAAGCTGGCAAGTACTACGCAAAGAACGCAGCGTAGCTCTGCGTAAAGACCCGGTGCTGGCCAAAACCAAAACTCGTCGTGCCCGCAAAAAACTAATCATCGGCGATTCAGAAAGCCCATCGCTTTCCACTCCGGAAGCAAAGGAGCTTCTGGAATCTCTGCGTGCGCTTCGCAACACTCTTGCGCAGGAACAGCATGTCCCGGCTTACGCAATTTTCGCAGACAAAACCCTGCTGGAACTGGGCTGCTACCGTCCGCAGACAACCGGCGAACTTTACGCTGTAAGCGGCTTAGGTGATCAAAAAATTTTCCGTTACGGAACCGCCATCGTCGAAGTTCTGCTGGACCATCAGGAAAAATATGGCAGACCGGAGGATCTCTTTCCCATCCCGGAAGACAAAATTAAAGAAGTTCCCACTTCCGCCCCTAAAAAAAAAGGCCCCACTGTTTCTGCTTCAGCATTAGAAACCTTAGAACTATTCGAAGAACTCATGAACATTGAGAAAGTGGCCGAATCCCGTAACATCAAACCGGCCACAATTTACGCCCACCTGACATCCTGCGTTGAAGCCGGAAAAATTGATGTAAGCGATATTCTTGATTTCAGCGCATCTGAAATTGAATGCCTTAAGGACACTCTCGCTTTATATAAAGAAGAAGGTTTCATGCAGTTAAGCCCTGTATTCAATGGTCTTTGCGGTAATTATTCATTTGAAATCCTGCGTATGGTCCGAGCCGGCAAGTAAAATTATTACAACTTCAGAACAATCCATTTGACCTTGTTCGTCAAAAATGAATAGTATTACACTATCCATTGTAATCCATGAACAATCCAAGTGCGGGTTCTAAGTGAAAAAATTTTTCAGCACCTTTCTACTCTTTGCGATGATTCTTACATGCACTCCGCAGGCCAACGCGATTATTCGGGTGAATGTGTTTGGGGATGATGCATACGCTCCGTATTGCTTTATGCAAAATGGTACTTTTGACGGAATCTATGTGCGTATTCTGGAAAAAGCATTTTCCCGCATGAAGGGCTATGAAATAACAATTATACCAGTTCCTTATAAACGATTACTGCTGGGCCTTGAAAATGGTAAAATATTTGCTGCATTCCCCCCCTACCAATGGCCAAAGGAACGTCCTTGGATAGACATATACTCTGCCCCTATACTTGAGGAAGATTATTCAATTTTCTGCGCCGAAGGCTTTCTGGATAAACCACGCCCAAATTGGCCGGAGGATTATGCGAATCTGACTATTGGGATTAATGACGGATTCATAGTCCCTGATGCGGACAAATTAAAAACTGAGGATGCCTCCAGCAATGAAAAAAATATAAAGAAACTCCTTGCCGGACGCATAGACTGCTACGTAAACGACAGCAAATCCATACTATACACTGCCAAGATCATGGGCATTGATTCATCAAAGCTTGTGCAAGGAATAAAAATCAGCACCGAATACGGACATCTGGCATTTTCCCGCAAGAACAACCCGCCATTCAAACGCAACTTTATAAAAAATTTTAACAAGATTATATACGAGATGAAATGCAGTGGTGAGATAAACGAGATAGTAAATAATTTTATAAACTAAAATTAAAAGAATCTTCTAACATCCAAGGTTCTTACATTGTTAAACAAAATCTTTGCAACTCTACTTATCATCGCAAGTATGTTAACACTTGCCCACAAAGGGCATGCTGTTGAGAGAGTAACTGTATATGGAGATAAAACATATGCACCGTTTTGTTTCATGCACAACGGAACATATGACGGCATCTATGTACGTATTTTAACAAAAGCATTCTCCCGCATGGACGGATACAATGTTGAAATTAAACCCCTGCCTTGGAAAAGAGCCCTGCGAGGACTTGAAAAAGGTAAAATTTTCGCCATGTTCCCTCCTTACTATCGTCCGAAACTACGCCCGTGGATAGACATATACTCAACCCCTATCCTAGAGGAAGGTTACGAATTATATTGCCGTAAAGAAATCTTTACCAAACCACGCCCCAATTGGCCTCAAGATTACCAAGACCTGCAAATAGGCACAAATCTCGGATATGCTGTCCCCCAAATCAACGGGATTGCTCTTCAGGAAACGGCCAGCAGTATACAAAACGCAAAAAAACTCATGCAAGGAAAAATAGATTGCTATGCCAGCAACAACATTTCAACAATCTATTTACTAAAAAAGATGGGGGCAGATTTATCAATGTTTAAAAAAGGGGTAAAAATCAGCCTAGAATATAGCTATCTAGCCTTCTCCAATAAAAACAACCCTTCATACAAAAAAGATTTCATACGTCAATTCAATGAAGTGATTAACAAAATGAAAAAGGACAATGAGATTAAAGCCATTGTAGATGAATTTATTCACTAAAAAACCGGCCTGATTTCAAAACAGGCCGGTTTTGTTAATTTCAATTAAATCTGTAAATACTATTCAATGCGGTAAGCAGGCGTATTGTTCTTGCTGGGATGAATCCTGCCCTGCTTGGCCAGTTTACGCACCAGCTGGTCTGTGGCATCCAGAATTTTCTTATCACCCTTAATAAGCGGTCTGGCATCGCCCCAGGAATCCAGCATATCCGGGTCTTTTACTGTCAGATGCACAACACCTGAGAAGAAACGACGCAGGTTGATAAGCAAAGAAAACGGCTCCTGATCGCGGGAAAGATCCAGTCCTTCCATGGACTCAAAGTTAACCGCAAAAGGTTCCTGAATACGCGGATCAAAAACAAGATCATCATTCCAGAGATAACGGGTGTTCAAATGCTGGGTCTGGTAGGCCACATAATTTGCGTAAGAACGGGCAGTCCCCACATGCACATTATACAAACCGTCCAGCGCGTCCCCGAAACAAATCTTAAGGTACTCGTCGAGCTCCTTGAAATATACTCCGCCGCCCCTCTCAACAAGATCAAACTCATAGGGAATTCCCCTGTTGTCCGGCATGGAAAGCAGAGCCAGCATAGTCAGAACCTCCTCAACAGTTCCGGCACCACCGGGATGAACTTTACCGCGATGAGAAGCACGGATAAAGGCTTCCATCCGCTCTTCAATGGTCTGAAAAGTAAGGAGCTGGGTAACCAGTTCGTTTGGAGCTTCAGCAGCCAGAATCTTCTTCTCGGAAAAACCGATAAAATCACGATGCCCGAAACGCTCAAAGGAATTCTGCTTGCCGTAAGCAACCTGCGCCCCCTTAAAAGGAGCTTTCATGACGCCCACACCACACCCGGTGATATTCTCCATGTCCGGCATGAAAAGAGCTGTCCAATAGCCGAGTTCCTTGGCAAAATTATACTCGTCCATGGGAACCTGATGCCCGCCCCAAGTAAACATAACCAGCCCACGCTCGCCGCGATACATCAATCCGGAATGCTCCACAAATTTTTTAATATTTGTAGAACGGCAACAATCGGTGCCGCATTCGAATTTAGGGGCAAAAATTATATCACGGATGACTGCTGAAATATGCTCCACAGACTGCCAAATGACGTTCCGGCCATCGTACAGGCAATCCCTTGGAACACGCGTACATTGCAGATTAATATGCCCGTTCACCGGAGCTAATTCGATCTGCATATCTTTAAATTTAACCCGGATTTCGCGGGCATCGCACACATCATTCTTGTGCACGTTGATCAATGCACCGATGATCTCAGTCATACGATTTTCAGGATCAGCCAGCCCTTGAGCAAGACGTTCAATATCAGCATCACTGAACTGCTGCGAAACAATCCTGCGGGGAAGAATAGGAATCTTTAATTCTGTTTGCATAATGGAAAAGAAGTAATCGGAACGCAAGTAAATGCAAGGATAAATTGCTGAATAGGACAAAAAACAATTTCAGCGCAACTATAATTGCGACCTAGATCAACCCGGCGAACTTGCAATAGTCGGGGAATCTCTCTTTCAATCTTATCAAAGCCTTCTGCTCAGCCATGACGTAAGCCTCGGCAGAATCAAGCTTCACACTGCCCCGTTTGTCGTGAATCATATCCTTGTTAACGTCATAATGCTTGAAAGTATGCCCCATGTGCAGCATATCGCGGAACCACTGCACCGCCACATCAAGACAAACCGGACGATCCCAATTTTCACCAATGCACGCCCCGGAAGGCATGCGTGCGCCAAAAGGAACCGCACTTCCCATAGGCATGGTGTCTTTACGGGCTTTATCCATATCAATTAAAGCACACCACTCATTCAAGCGACATTCCGGAAGAGGCCATGCATTTTTCTTATACTGATCTGAAAGTCCGAAATTGTATGCCCGTCGCTGGGTGTAATCCATGTCCTTATTATAAATCTTCATCAGATACTGATAGGAAGGCTTAAATTCAGTGTAACGTTCAGAATCGCAAAGTCCATTCTGTCCGGCAGGACACCACCAACACTGGCCTATTTCACCGATCCCGGTGTTTCCATCCAGCTCGTCATAAAGATTTGCGATAATATCAGTGGTCACCTCAATATCATTATGAATGGTAAGCAGGTAGCGTTGCTGACATTTTTCCCAGCCGTACTGGTATCTTATAGAAAGTCGATAATCGTCGAAAGAAGCAGCTCGCTCCATATCATTGGGGTCTATACCGTTCCAATGTTTGGGAACGTAATGATTAATTTTATGGCTGCAATATTCTAGAATTTTGTCGTGCTTTTTAAATTCATATTCGGCAGTGCACGCTTCTTCCTGAAAATATATTTTACTGATGTGCTTTCCACTGCATTCCAACAAGGAAAGAAGAGAAAGAGCTGTCTGGTGAACTTTTCCGAAAACATTTATGGCTACGTCTACTTTGAAATTCATACATGTTCCTTCGTATCAAAATTTTATACATAGTTAATATGATGATAAGGAGAATTCAATAGACAATAGCAAGATAAGAATAGACACAAGAAACGTTAAATATTAAAGATCAACAAAACTTCTCAGCACAAAACAAGCAACATTTCAGTGCCTTACATGCACAAACGTTGGTAATTCAATTCAACTTCAAAAGATAGAGGAATTAATGCCTAAAAAGATTATTGATCTGTCTGTTTCCATTCGTTCTGACAAACCTTCCGATCCTCCGGGCTTCATTCCTGAAATAACTTATGCCGACCACAAAGCCGGTGCGTCTCAAATGGCATCAGTATTTCCGGGCCTGACCCCGGATCAACTTCCAGAACAAGAAGGCTGGGCTGTTGAATTCGTAAAAATGAGCACCCATGCCGGAACACATATGGATGCTCCATATCATTATCACTCCAAAACAGACGACAACACTCCTGCAATGACCATCGACCAGATTCCTTTGGAATGGTGCATCGGAGCAGGTGTGAAACTCGATTTTCGTCACTTAGAAGATGGCTACGTTGTCACCCCCGCAGATATTGACCGGGAGCTTGAACGAATAAATCACGTATTGCGTGAAGGCGAAATTGTAGTCGTAAACACCTCAGCCGGAGATCGCTTCGGTCACGAAGACTACCTTGAAAAAGGTTGCGGTATGGGGAGAGAAGCTACTCTTCATTTAACCGGCCAAGGTATCAAAATTGTCGGAACAGATGCTTGGAGCTGGGATGCACCATTCAGTTCAACTATAAGAAAATTCATGGAAACCAAAGACCCATCCATCATCTGGGAAGGTCATTATGCAGGAAGTACAATTCCATACTGCCATATGGAAAAAATGGCTAACCTAGAACAACTTCCCTCCACCGGATTTACTGTAATATGTATGCCTGTAAAAGTGCATAGAGGCTCGGCGGGCTGGGTGCGGCCGGTAGCGATGATCGAAGAGTAATCTTCCCAAAAAAACTAAATACAAGGCCCGTACAACCAAAGTTATACGGGCTTTATAATATTCATTTACAAATCTGAAGTAACCAGATCAACATCAGTAAACCGAAGCACTTCAATATTAATTAACTCATCCGCATTCTCCGGACGAGATTTCTCAGTCACAAAAACACGATCATTTTTCTTGTACACTTTATATACGGCAGCAGGACCGGGATACTGAACAACATCCTGCCCACCACGACCGTCAATCATATTGGAACCTGAATTACCAATAAGAATATTATCATGACCGTTAGCCACTATTCCAGATGGCAGATGACCCAAAAGTCGCGCATTGAGCAGGTATTGCGATTTGTGCGTATACGGTTTGGACGGGTCGAACTGCATATCAAATACACCACTAAATTCAGGGTCTATGCGGGCCATATAACTGATCATAGGTGGAAAGAATTTTTGCAAGACTGCATAACCTTGAAGATCAAGTTGTTTAACATCATCTCGTGTTTTTGCTGCATAAATTCCCCACATTCCGCCATCAGTTTCATTCCAAGCTCCCCAAAAACCATAATAACTATCGATAACTGAAACAATATATTCCTGTTCCAAGCTACCCTCTTCACGTAGCTCTTCGAGCCAATCATCAACACCAGCACGGCCCCAGATATTTTGTTTAAGACTGTTTTGCATAGCTACAGTAATCTCTGATTGATAGAACCTTCTCAAAATCCCTGATGTTTCGCGGGTTCCAATTCCATAGTCATGAACCAAGTGGAAGATTTCTTCAAACCCGGCATCACGGAATCCATAATCATTAGTGATGTATGAAACAGAACCTTCGGTGGGAAATTCCAATTCATACAAAGGCTGCCCCTCTAGAGCATCGTCAGAAATATCAGAATCACCATCTGCACCATCAGGCATAACCAGAACAGCTCCCTGTTCCGCCATGTGTTCAGCGATGCATTCTTTATTGGTTCCATAACGAATTCCGGATACATCAGTGAGATAAAAATCTAAAATATTGTAGGCACGCAAAAGCTGTTCATCGGATATACGCTCATGGGCAACAATCAGAATGGGACCTGTTGCTGTCTTATAACGGATGAATTTATGATAATTCTCACTGTAAACATCTGGAAGCTCGGAAAGATCATGCTCAATCAGATCGAAGTCAGGAAACTGGACATAGTTTGGATTTTCGGCTGCGGATGCACCAAAAGGAAAAGAGAACAGAAAAACTAAAAAACAAATGACGAAACGGTTCAAAGGATTTCTCCTTAATTTAATGGTTGCGGACTCCCCGCTTCATCGAGTCAGAAAATATCTTCATAAAACTCTGCTTGCAACCCAAAAACCAGCCTTAAAGCGAAATTCTTTATATTTCCCTTCTAAGCAGACACTTACAGACAGCAAACATGTACATCAAAAAAATTAAACAACTCGCTCAAAACCAATTCTCGTCATGAGAATTTAAGGCTTCTATTATCACCACTTCCTACAAAACGTAGCTTACTCGGCTCCACCTCCCCCCCCATAACGCAAGAAAGCCCCCTTAATTTCTTAAGGGGGCTTTGAAATAAAAGCTTGCGACGACCTACTTTCCCACTGGCTACCCAGCAGTATCATCGGCGATGGAGAGCTTAACTTCCGAGTTCGGAATGGGGTCGGGTGTGACCTCTCCTCAGTGGTCGCAAGCAAATTTTGCTTGCT